>JBAPTX010000693.1:0-9352 GCA_049282375.1 Calditrichia bacterium | reverse complement strand
GACCGTGGATATTCAGGATATGGATGAATCGGGCGTACCCGTAATCGGTCAGAAATACGAAAACATTACTATAAAGCTTGGCTCAGGTGAATTCGATCCGGAATTGGAAAAACAGTTAATTGGGGTAAAAAAGAATGAAAAGCGTGTAGTCCGTCAGAAGCACGAAAGCGCACACGGTTCCGGAGAACATCATCCTCACGAACATGTTATGGAAGTTCAGGTGAAGAAAATTGAAGAAAAAACTTTTCCCGAGCTGAACGATGAATTTGTAAAAAATCTGAATGATGATCAAATCACAAATTTGGATCAGCTTAAAGACAGACTCCGGGAAAACATGCAGCAGGACCTCCAGCACCGCTCTCATCAGGTCTTTACCCGGCGTTTGATTGATGAATTGCAGAAACATAATTTATTTGAAGTTCCCCCCAGCATGGTGGACAATTATTTAAGCGAAATGCTGGAGGATGTCCGCCGGAAATCTCCCAACCGGGAAATAAACGAAGACACTTTTCGCAAACAATACCGGCCGGAAGCCATTCATAATGTCCGCTGGTTCTTTTTAAAGAAGCAAATTGCTGAAAAAGAAAACATCACTGTCAGCGATGAAGAAATCTCGAACATCATTGATTCAATGGGTTTGGATGAAAAGTCCAAGGAAGTCATGAAAAATAATTCCACCTATTTTAATCATTTTAAAGAAGATGCCCTGGACAGAAAAGTTTTGAAATTCCTGGAGGACAATGCAGAAGTCGTGGAAGTTTTCCCCATGCAGGAATCAGAAAAGAAGGGAACCGGCCGGGAAGAGCCGGATAAGAAGGGGCAGGACAAAGCGGAGAAGGAAAAAGAATAACTGCCGGAATTTGTCTATAAGTTGACAACTTAAATGAATAAGGAATTTTGTATGGCGCTGATACCCATGGTAATTGAACAGACAGGCCGCGGTGAGCGGGCGTTCGATATCTACTCGCGGCTGTTAAAAGAACGTATTATTTTTCTTGGTACACCCATTGACGACAATATTGCAAGTCTGGTGATTGCACAACTACTTTTTCTGGAAGCAGACGATCCGGAAAAAGATATTAATGTTTACATCAACAGCCCCGGGGGTGTGGTTACAGCCGGATTGGCCATTTATGACACTATGCAGTATATTAAACCCGATATCGTAACCAATTGTATCGGACAGGCTGCCAGTATGGGTGCCATTTTACTGGCGGCGGGTACTAAAGGAAAACGCTTTGCCCTGCCAAATGCCCGTGTCATGATTCATCAGCCGATGGGCGGCGTACAGGGGCAGGCAACCGATATTGATATCCATGCCAAAGAAATTCTGAAGATCCGCGAACGCCTTAACCAGATATTAGCGGACAAAACCGGGCAGCCGCTGGATAAAATCTCTAAAGATACGGACCGCAATTTCTTTATGAGCGCTGATGAAGCCAAAAAATACGGCCTGATTGATGATATCCTTTTAAAGCGGGATAATTTGCCCAAACAAAAAAAGAAATAAACATTCGGGTAAAAACTGCCGATATTTATTCATAATAAAATGATTAGAATTTTAAGCCAATAAAATGACGGTTTGTTTTAATGACGCAAAAAAATCAAAGATTCAACCATGAAGTTCGCTGCTCTTTCTGCGGCAAATATGCAGATCAGGTGGGGCAATTAATCACCGGCACCTACGGGAGCATTTGCACAGAATGTATCCGTAGCGCCAATCAGATTATTAAACAATCTCAGTACCAGCAATTTCAGAACAACAATTTTGAACTGCCCAAACCAAAGGATATCAGTGATTTTCTGGATGAATATGTGGTCGGGCAGGAAAAAGCCAAACGCACCATTGCGGTTTCCGTTTATAACCATTACAAGCGCATTATGATGGGCGGCTGGGATGATGAAGTGGAAATTGAAAAAAGCAATGTCTTGCTGATCGGCCCTACCGGGGTCGGTAAAACGCTGCTGGCGCAAACACTGGCGCGCCTGCTTCATGTACCGTTTTCCATATCCGATGCAACCACCCTTACCGAAGCCGGTTATGTGGGCGAAGATGTGGAAAATATTTTGGTCCGTCTTTATCATTCAGCCAATTTTGATGTGGAAGCAACAGAGCGGGGCATTATTTACATTGATGAAATTGATAAAATCGCCCGCAAATCCGGCAGCCCCTCCATTACCCGCGATGTTTCCGGAGAAGGCGTTCAGCAGGCGCTGCTGAAAATCCTGGAAGGCACTGTGGCGGCCATCCCGCCGAAAGGCGGCCGTAAACATCCCGAAGCGCCTATGGTTAATATCAATACCCGCAATATCCTCTTTATTGTTGGGGGCGCTTTTGATGGTATGGCGGATATTATTCGCCGCCGCACCGGGAAAAAGAATATCGGGTTTGGTGCGGATGTTCAGACCACCCGCGGGTTGTCGGATAGTGAGCTTTACAAATTAATTGAACCGGAAGACCTGCTACAGTATGGGTTAATTCCTGAACTGGTGGGCCGCCTGCCGGTGGTTATCGGTCTGGACGAACTGAAGGAAAATGAATTACTGTCCATTCTGGTGGAGCCGAAAAATTCGCTGATCCGCCAGTATAAAAAGCTGTTCGAGCTGGAAAATATTGAACTGAAATTCACCGAAAAGGCTTTATTGGAAATTGTGCGTATGGCCCAGAAACGCAAAACCGGTGCACGGGGACTGCGATCTATTCTGGAAAAAGTAATGCTGGAGGTCATGTTTAAAATTCCCTCCATGGAAAATGTTACCGAATGTCTGATTTCTGAAGAAGTGATCACCGGACAGGCGGAACCGATTCTAAAATTCGGAAAGTCAAAACGCTCCGCCTGATATTTCTAAAAAAGTCTGCCACGTTTGGCAGCTCAAAATGATTATTCTGAACCCTTTTAATTATATTTCCCGTTCTGCCTGCCGTTTGCCGACTTACAGAAAATATATTTGCCGGCTAGGCCGCGGCCTGTTGTTCACCGGAAAGCCGGGCCTGCTGCAAACCAGAGATCAGCATTCGTATTTATTTAAACAGCAGCCTGACTTAATTATAGTATAAAAAGTATAAAGAGCTGAAATTTATTTATGAAGAAAAAGAAAAAAATAAGTCCGGCAAAAGGTGGCATCGATGTAATGGATTTTTCCGGTAAACTGCCCCTGCTGCCCACTCACGATATGGTGCTGTTCCCCAGCGCCATTGCCCCCTTGATGATCGGCCGCAGCAAGTCTCTTGAAGCAGTGGAAGCCGCCGAAGAAATACAGGGCTACATGGTCATTGCCGCGCAGAAATCACCCGAAAAAGAGGAAATCCAGGCGCGCGATATTTACCGGGTGGGTACAGTTGCCAAAATATTACAGATTATCCGGCTGCCGAACAGTCACCTTAAAATTGTTGTAGAAGGAGTCAGACGGGCCCATTTGCGGCGTTTTTTACCCAACCGCCGCTATTTTCATACGGAGGTGGAACTTTTCCCAGAAGATGAAGATTTTTCTCCCGCTATGCAGGAAGAGCTGAAACAGCTTGGCCGGCTGTTTAAATCCTTTATTCAGGAACACCCCGAATTACCTGATGAGATTATTTCACAGGCGGAAAAGCTGGAAAATTCTCCGCAAATACTGGATTACATTGCCATGCACGTGGACTCGGATATTCACCAGAAGCAGCAAGTGCTGGCTGCCGAAAAGATGGAAAACCGTTTGATTATCATCCGCGATCTGGTTAATGCAGCGGTAGGATTTCAGCACATGCGCAAGGAACTGGATTCGCAGGTCCGGGATAATATGATGCGTAATCAGCGGGAATATTATCTGCAGGAACAACTGCGGGTTATAAAAAAGGAACTGGGTGAAGAGGAGCCCACCTCTTCGGAGATTCACAAGCTTGAAGAAGAAATACTGGCGGCGGAAATGCCTCAGCACGCCATGGACAAAGCAGTGGAAGAGCTGGAAAAATTAAAGCGCACACCGCCGTTTTCCCCTGAGTATTCTGTGACGCGCAATTATCTTGAATGGATGATTCAACTTCCCTGGAATACCGTTACACCGGACAGGCTGGATCTGCAGGAAGCCAGGCAGATTCTGGATGAGGATCATTTCGGGCTGGATAAACCGAAAGAGCGCATTCTGGAACATCTGGCGGTGCTGCAAAGAGTCCAGAAAATCAGAGGGCCCATTCTCTGCCTGGTGGGGCCGCCCGGTGTGGGTAAAACATCTCTGGGACAGTCGATTGCAAGAGCGCTGGGCCGTAAAATTGTGCGGGTCTCCCTGGGCGGGGTTCGCGATGAAGCCGAAATCCGGGGTCACCGCCGCACTTACATAGGCTCTATGCCCGGAAAAATAATTCAATCGTTAAAAAAAGCCGCTTCAAAAAACCCGGTTTTTCTTTTGGATGAAGTAGATAAAATGAGTATGGATTTCCGCGGCGATCCTGCAGCCGCACTGCTGGAAGTTCTGGACCCGGAACAAAATCACACCTTTAATGATCATTATCTGGATGTGGACTTCGACCTTTCCGATATCTTCTTTATTACCACCGCCAATATGCGGGAAGAGATTCCCCTGCCGCTGCAGGACCGTATGGAGATTATCGAACTGCCCGGATATCCGGAGTATGAAAAGGTGCAAATTGCCCGTCGACATTTAATTCCCAAACAGATGAAGGAACATGGGCTGGAGCCCGGTGAATTCGTCATCACCGAAAAAGCACTGGAACGCATTATACGGGAATATACCCGTGAAGCCGGCGTTCGCAACCTGGAGCGTTTTATTGCCCAGTTGTCACGTAAAGTTACCCGCCGGTTACTGGAGAAAAAGCACAGCGGCAATCATCGTATATCTCCCGCATCCCTTGAAAAATATTTAGGTAAGCCGCCGTTTTTCGCCCGCCGCAACCATTTGGAAAATGCCGTGGGAATGGCCACCGGTTTGGCCTGGACTCCCTACGGCGGAGATATTCTCAAAATTGAAGTAAATACCTACCGCGGCTCCGGTAAAATTAAACTGACCGGGAAACTGGGCGATGTAATGAAAGAGTCCGCTCATACGGCACTGAGTTATATCCGCTCCATTTCAGACGAACTGCAGATTAAAGCGGAATTTTTCAAGAAAAATGATATTCATATTCACATACCGGAAGGCGCAGTCCCCAAGGACGGCCCTTCCGCCGGTATTACCCTTACCACCGCAATGATTTCCGCCTTTACCGGCAATGCAGTAAACGGCAAAGTCGCCATGACCGGCGAGATTACTCTGCGGGGAAATATTCTGGGAATTGGCGGGGTCAATGAAAAAATGCTTGCCGCCCGCCGTAATAATATTCCCCTGGTGCTTGTTCCCGACGAAAACCGCAAAGATATTGACGATCTGCCGAAGGAGGTAAAAACCGGACTTTCCATCATCACCGTAGGAAATTTCCGCCAGGCAGTGGACCATATTTTTATCAGGCCGGAATTTATCCTGAAAGCGGAATAAACCGGATAAAATGAAAAGGACGATGCACTTAGCTCCGGATTTCTTATTATTTTTTGTAAGCAGAAAATACAAAAATGAATTTCCCACTGGTTGCCCGGCCGCATTCTGCCGAATATAACGATAGGAAAAAGCGAATAATCAGCTATGAACAAGTTCCATGAACTGGATCTCTATAATATTAATTCCCTGCTCAGCGAAGATGAAAAACTGATCCGCGACGAAGTGCGTCAGTGGGTGGATAAGCAGGTGATGCCCATAATCGAATCCTGCTATCAAAGCGGCGAATTTCCGCAGCAGTTGATTCCGCAAATGGGAGAAATGGGTCTTCTGGGTCCCAATCTGCCGGCCCGCTACGGCTGCG
Organism: Calditrichia bacterium; assembly: GCA_049282375.1. Taxonomy (GTDB): domain Bacteria; phylum Calditrichota; class Calditrichia; order RBG-13-44-9; family RBG-13-44-9; genus JBAPTX01. The sequence continues at coordinate 3,522 of JBAPTX010000693.1, read as the reverse complement.
CCGAAATTAATAACGTTGCCTACGGGCTTATTATGCAGGAACTGGAACGCGGCGACAGCGGCCTTCGCAGCTTTGCTTCTGTGCAGGGCGCGCTGGTGATGTATCCCATATTCCGCTGGGGCAGCGAGGAACAAAAGGACCATTGGCTTCCCCGGTTAGCCGCAGGAGAAAAGACAGGCTGCTTCGGGCTTACCGAACCCGATTTCGGCTCCAATCCCGGCGGAATGCGAACCACGGCGGCAGCGGATGGGGACAGCTATGTTCTGAACGGTGCCAAAATGTGGATCACCAACGGCTCCATTGCCGATGTGGCGGTGGTTTGGGCAAAACTGGATGGGGTGGTGCGCGGTTTTCTGGTGGAAAAAAACACACCCGGTTTCCGTGCGCCCGAGATTCGCCGTAAGCATTCTCTGCGGGCTTCAGTAACTTCCGAGCTGGTAATGGAAGATTGCCGGATTCCAAAAGAAAATTTATTGCCGGGCAGCAGCGGTTTAAAAAATCCGCTGGCCTGTTTAACCCAGGCCCGCTATGGCATTGCCTGGGGTGTGCTGGGCGCCGCTCAGGCCTGTTTCGACGAAGCGCTGAACTATGCAAAATCCCGCATCCAGTTTGGAAAACCGATTGCCGGACATCAGCTTGTGCAGAATAAACTGGCGCAGATGGCAACGGAAATTACCAAAAGTCAGTTGCTGGCGCTGCAGTTGGGCCGTTTAAAAGATCAGGGTAATATGAATTTTGCGCAGGTTTCCCTCGCCAAACGCAATAATGTTTTTCAGGCGCTGGAAATTGCCCGCACCGCCCGCGATATTCTTGCCGCCAACGGTATTGTAGCGGAATATCAAAGCATGCGCCACATGTGCAACCTGGAATCGGTGAAAACCTATGAAGGCACACATGACATCCACGCACTGATTCTGGGGCAGCACCTGACCGGCATTGCTGCTTTTGAGTAAACAAGGTTGAAAATAAACATTTTAGATATGGTTGAATGGATGAAAAATCCTGCCGAGATCAGGATGATCACCGGTGCGGTTCAAAATAAAACTTATGATCCGTTGAAAAAGCGGGCCTTACGGGTAACTGATTTATGAAGAGCATTAAAAACAGGGCAGTTTTGGTGGTGGAGGATGACCGTGAATACGGACTGATGCTGGCTGACGCGCTGAAGCAGTTCGGAATGCATGTAATTGTTAATTTTACAGCGCAGGAAGCGCTGGATACCATTAGGCAGGAAAAATTTGATATCATTTTGTCGGATCTCAACATGCCGGGAATGTCCGGCCTGGAACTTTCCGCCAGGATCCGGGAAATGTTTCTGGGGATCCCCTTTGTTTTGATTACCGGTATCAGTGATTTGTCCCAGGTGCAGAAAGCGCTGGACGGCGGTGTCAGCGATTATATAGTTAAACCGGTGAAACTGCAGGATCTGCCGGTGGTAATTGAGCGCAACCTGCGCCGCAGGCAGCGGGAAAACCGCCTGCTGCAGCAGAATAAAGCGGAAATTCTGCTGAAGGCGCTGAATTCCCTGATGCGGGCGCTGGATGCAAAAGATTCCTATACCTACGGGCATTCCCAGCGGGTGGTAAAACTGGCCATGCTGATGGCGGATGAAATGAAATTCAGTGACGACCAGCGCTACACCCTGCAAATATCGGCAGCTCTGCACGATATCGGCAAAATCGGGATGCCGGACAGTATTTTGAAAAAAGCAGACAGCCTGGAAGATTTTGAAGTCCGCCGCGCCAAACACCACCCGGTGGTTGGCAGTGAAATTCTGAATGAAATTGAAGAACTCGGTGAAGTTGCCTCTATTGTGCGGCATCATCACGAACGGTTTGACGGCAGCGGCTATCCCGATCGCCTGCGCGGCGAGGCCATTCCTCTGTATGCCCGTATTCTTTCCATTCTCGATGCCTATGAAGCGCTGATTTCTGACCGCGTTTATCGCAAAGGAATGGAACCGCAGCAGGCGCTGCAGGAAATCCGAAAAAGCGCCGGCAGCCAGTTTGACCCTGGCCTGGTTTCAATATTTATTACTGTGCTGGAAAAGCGGCTGCCCAAAGGACAAAGCGGGGGAAATGAAAATGGCGGGCAGTTGCAGAACGCCTGCTGAAATCGGTTTGATGAGTGCCTGCTTTTGCCGGAAATGATTATCTTTTCCTCTGTAATGGACTGATTAAAATTTTTAATATTACGGCCTTATTTGGCGCCAATGAAAACAGCGAAAATCCCCTATAAATTTTCTCAAATCTATATCGACCAGTCCGTCGCAAACGATGAAGTCGCCGAAGAAATCAAAAGCCATTTCCCGGCAGTACCCACCCGGATTGTAGAAGCGGATGCCGCTTTTCAGGAAAAATTGGCCCGGCTTTCCTTCAGCAGAGGGAAGCAAACCCTCTGGATCACCCGCTATAAGGGGCGATTTTTAAAGCCCTGCCCCGGCACTTCTGCGGCCTATCTTTGCTGTAATTATCTGGTTATTAATGAGGCCACCAATTGCCCGGTGGATTGCAGCTACTGCATTTTACAGAACTATATTAATAATCCCGCAATTACCATCTACAGCAATTATCAGGATATACTGAAAGAAGTCAGCACGGCCGCTGGGCTGAATCCGGGGCGGGTTCTGCGCATGGGCACGGGAGAGCTGACCGACAGCCTGGCGCTGGATCCCATCATCGGGCTCTCTTCCAGACTGATTGCTCATCTGAATAATATGCCGAATGTCATCCTGGAATTAAAAAGCAAAACGGACCACATAGACCACCTGCTGCATCTCGACCCTTCCCGCATTGTGTTGGCCTGGTCCTTAAACCCGCCTGAGTTCGCCGAACAGGAAGAACATAAATCTGCTGCCGTCTCAAAACGGCTGGCGGCAGCCGCCAGGGCAGCGGAGGCGGGTTTTCTGCTGGCCTTTCATTTCGATCCCATTCTTCACTTATCGGGCTGGAAGTCTGCTTACAGCCGTTTGATTGAACAACTGGGGCAGAGTGCACCGCCGGACCGGATCGCCTGGATCAGTCTGGGGGCACTGCGCTACCCGCCGGGATTAAAAGAGTCCGCCCGCTCCCGCTTCCCCGGCAGCCCTGTTTTTTCCGGCGAGCAGATCGCCGGAAGAGATGGTAAAAGCCGTTATCTGCGGCCCATCAGAGCATCAATGTTCCGTCATATTGTTTATGAATTGAAAAAGAATCTTGGAGAGGTATTTCTTTATTTCTGTATGGAAGATGCCGCCATGTGGCAGCAGGTGCTGGGCATAAAACCGGAGGGAAACTGGGAAGTTGATTTTCTGTTCGCCCAGCAGTTACAACAAAAATTCCCGGAACTGAAGTTGCCGCTTCCGCAGCGGGAATCCTACCGGCAGGCAGTTCAACTAACAGGAGTACCGCCTGGATTCTTATAAGTTTTTATACTGCTGCTGATAATATTTTCTGAAGTCTTCCTTCTTTTCCTTAATGCTGCGCCACCAGTTCTCATTCTCTATATACCATTGAACGGTTTCTTCCAGCGCCTCTTTAAAGG
>JBAPTX010000692.1:0-4317 GCA_049282375.1 Calditrichia bacterium | reverse complement strand
CATAGTCAGGACCCTGCAATGCCGCAACTGGCAAATCTGTTTCAGGTTCACAAAAATTAAGATCCTGCAACACTGAATTTTGTTGCAGGGTAAAATCGGTGCGGATTTTCCCGTTAATCCAAACCTGCCCCGGCGCATCCTCCGGCAGGACCCTGAGCTGAAACGGCTTATTCATTTTCCAGTGATCAGCAATCGTAATGGACCGGGTTTCGCCGACGGCCTCTATTTCCAGCAGTATAATTTCATCGGTTTGACTAACGGCCTGCAAGGTAAGGGCAAGCTCTTTGCCGGTTCGCTGCAGTTTGCCGGAAATCTGCTGTGTGCCCGTTTGAAACTGAAATGTGCAGGGGCTTAAACTTTCCGGCAGCCGTGGTTTCAGGATTAAGCGGTTATGCACCGCATCCGGATAAATGCCCAGGACATCCTGCTGCACGTTTCTGATAAACTCTGCCAGATTCCAGGCCTGCGATACCGTTCCGGAAATAAGGGGCGAACGGGTGCCCGGACGGGGCCAGGCTTCCAGCAATTCCGAGTAACTGCCGATGGCATCTTTTTTTAAAATCTGCAGGGCTTCGGACTGCATCAGGCGATAAGCCAAATCGGGATTATAAGGAAAGAGTGCGGTAATAACCGGTCCGCTCAGCCAGGTCCAGACAATGCCGTTATGATAAGCGGCATCAGGAACATAGTAGGGTTCATAATGATGGAAGGGATGAAAATTCTGATCTTCCTGCCACAATGAGCCCACTCCCCAGGGATAGGTCAGTTTTTCCACTACCTGCCGAATGACCGACCGTCTGCGCCTTTCCGGGACCAGCGGTTTGCGGGGGACCGTCAGTGCCAGAACCTGATTGGGCCGGATTTGCTCATCCGCAGAACCGTCAGTGTTCAAATGATCTATCAGTCCCTCTTTTTCATCAGTGAAAAATCCAGCAAAATTCCGCCTTGCTTTTTCTTCCAGCTCCCGCCACTCTATTGCCTGACTGGTAAAGCCAAGCTGTTTTGCCCATTCCGCCGAGATGCGCAGTTGTTCCATCCACAGCGCCTGCACTTCCACAGCCCGGTTTCCGCGGGGAGACCAGGGGCCGTCGCTGCCCACAGCATCCATCCAGGTTTCCGCCGGACCGTGGGTTAAAAATCCCAGGCTGTCTGTGTGGTGCCGCACCGCCCCTTCGATGGCACGGCGCAGCACAGGAAACATTTCTTCCCGAAACCGGAGATCACCGCTGTAATTCACATAATCTTCGCAGGCTTTCACAAACCAGGGTGTGCCGTCAGCAGTATTATAAATTACTTCATTAATCATTACCCTGTTGGGAATACGCCCGTAAAATGGTGATTCCGGCTGCCGGTTCTGAAAGTTTGAGAAAGATAAAAGTACCTCCCGCGCCTCTTTAAACTGGCCGCTGCATAATAATGCGCCGCTGAAAGAAATGAAACTGTCACGCCCCCAGTAATTATTAAACCAGGGCAATCCTGCCCAGATACCTTTCCCCCGCTGTTCAGTTATCAGATCGTCCAGCGAGATCAGCGCCCAGGCATAGGCGCTGTTTAAAACAGAATCCGCACTTTCAAAAAAATTAGTGTTTAACAAATGGTTAATTCGGCGGCGGCGGATTTCAGTCAGTTTTGCGGGTTTTTCAATAAGGGCGGCCATTCGGCGAAGTTCAGGCCGGGTGTGGGCGAAAAGGACCGCAAAATAAAAAGACCCTCCGGTTTCGCATTTTAAACCGATTTTACCGGAATCCGGTGATAAAAAAGGGGCACGGGACAGCAGGTTTCCCTGCGCACTGCAGCCGATAAATACGGGTTTTTCCAAACCATATCCTTCAAAACGCCGTGCCAGCATTTTCAGGCTGTCGTCCCAGAACCAATCCCCTTTTAAAATGGCAGGCGGAAAATTGAACTCAACGGCAAACCCGGAAGGTGAATCGGGCTGGACTTCAATCAGTACTATATTCAGGGAATCAATAAAATGAAATATTTCAGTGAACCGGGCATATTCCCGTTCCAGCCGGTCGGGAAAAAGGGAGATTTTTGCCGCCGTTGTCCGATCTACTTCTTCTCCATTCTGCAGTAAACTGTAGTCATTCAGGTATTTCTGTTCCAGGATGGTATATCCCTGAAAACCGCCGGTATTGGGCTGCTGGAGTTCTCCCAGCCAGAAAGCCGCCTTTTTGTTGGAAAAAACAAAGCGTCCGGGCTGTTCGGCATACCTTTCAATTTTCAAATCATCTGACTGCATGGCAAAAAGAGTACTGGTATAAAATAAAAAGAGAAAAATCAAAACTGCGGCTTTTAGCATGGAAGGTTCCCCGTTTTAATCAGTGGAAACAAAAGATCAGTCGCAGGTGCCAACTCCGTTTTTAGTAGATTTTTTTATCCGGTACATGGAATGATCCGCCTGCAGCAGCAGTAATTTTTTACTGTCCGCATCCTGCGGATAAACGGCAATTCCAAAACTGGCAGAAACCTGCACCGGCTCTTCCGTATCCGTTAAGTACCGGCTGCCGCGGATTTTTTGCAATACTGCCTCCGCTTTGCTTTTTGCGGAATCCTTGTCCCGTCCGGGCATAATAATGACAAACTCATCACCCCCGTATTTAATCAGAATATCCCTTTCTCCCAGAGTCTGCAGCATAACTTCCCCCACTTCCTTTAAAACCTGGCTGCCCTCCAGATGACCGTGGGTATCCACCACCCGCTTAAAATTATCCACATCCACAAATACCACCGCAATGGGTTCATTTTTGTCATCCGCCTCACTGATCAAATTTTCCAGTTTATCATGTAAATAGCGGGTATTGTAGAGTCCGGTGTATTCATCGGTTATGCTTAAGTGTTGAATGCGGGAATAATAACGGGAATTCTGAATGGCTACGGCAGCGTAATCGGCCAGAATCTGCGCCATTGTCAGGTATTTCTCCCGGAAACTCTCCGGATCGGGAAAGTTGACTATTTCCAGAACGCCTAAGACTTCATCGCGTGTTTTTAAAGGCAGGGCAATGATCGATTGTGTATGAAATCCCGTTAACTGATCTATTTTACGGTGAATCCGCTGATCTGAATCGCCGTTAATTACGATCATCATCTCCCCGTTTTGCGCTACCCGTCCGGCAATCCCTTCCCCTTCGGCAATGCGCTGGTCCATAATTTCGCTCTGATCTATTCCTACAGCAATGTGAAAACAGAGATCGCCGGTGGATTCATCTCTTAACAACAGCGACCAGTTTTGTGCGGGTATTAACTGGGAGATTTTCTGCATTACCAAATGCAGGATCTCTTTTAAATCGAAAGTGGAAGTAAGAGATTTGCCGATTTCCAAACAGGCCATCAAACCCTCTTTTTCAATTCCATTCATTTTGGGATAACTTTCCATTAAGGCGGCTCCTTCATTAAAACTTTACATTAAGTTGATAAAAATTGTCAGTCATCGCAATTTCTTTTCCGGTGGCGATACTCTTTTTTCATTTTTCCGTCTTTCCTGCCTTTTTCCCTTTTTCCCTTCCGTCATTTTTTCCTTACCTTGTTTAATCTGGATTTTAAAAAATGAGAGGACTTATATGAAAAAGCCGGCCCGCATTATTCCTTTTATTATTTTATGGCTGATGGTTTTTGGCTGCAGCGGAAAGGAACAAGTTCCGCGGAATCAGACCCTGCCGCCGGCTGCAGATACGGCCCCGACGCCGGATTCCGCCGTCCCCGATACTGTAGTTGGCGATACCGTACAATGGACGGCCGGTATTTTGCAGCGGCAGGCGCCTGCCGGATTAACAATGGCAAATCTGACCGAGGTGCGAACGGGAAAGCATGAAAATTATGAACGGGTGGTTTTTCAATTCAGCGGCGAAAATATGCCGGGTTTTCACCTGGAATACATTGATACGCCCGTGCGGGAGTGCGCCTCCGGCAGGCCGGTGGAAGCCGCCGGTGATGGCTGGCTTGAAGTAAAATTCAATCCTGCGCAGGCGCACGAGCTTGACCTGCCCCAAGGCAGCCGATATAAACCCGGACTCCCTCTGTTAAAAGAGCTGATCCGCACCTGCGATTTTGAAGGGCATTTGACATGGGTTCTGGCACTGGCTTCTCCCAACCGCTACCGCATTCAACAGCTCAATAATCCGGCACGGCTGGTACTGGATATTCAATATGAATAATATTAATAAGGATGCGGATGATTAACGGCAGTTTAACAATCCTGGTCACCTTTTTAATTTACCTGATTTTTATGCTCGTTATCGGCTGGTTCTTTTATAGGAGGACCAGCAGTTTATCCGATTATATTTTAGGCGGCCGCGGACTCAACAGTTGGGTCAG
>JBAPTX010000691.1:0-1575 GCA_049282375.1 Calditrichia bacterium | reverse complement strand
CCGCTATTCCCAATTCTTAAATCTTGTCCAGCAGGAAGGTTTTTCTTTTGCAGACATGTGGTTCCCGGTGGACGACACTTTCCGGCCGGGCACAGCGGATCATTACATACTGGGATATTCATTCGATAACAGAAAATCTTTTTCGGTAAATCTGGAAGCATACTATAAAAATTATGCCAATATTGCCGAATTCCGCACTTTCCGGGGCGCCGATGAGGACCTGGGGAAACAGACGGCCGCACAGAATTTTTACAGCGGAACTGGTTTTGCCTATGGAGGGGATATATTTTTGCGGAATCATGTGAAAGGTTTTGAAGGCTGGATCGGTTATTCCCTTTCATGGACCAAAAAAGAAGTGGACGGATATAATTTCGGCGATGAATATTTTCCCACTTACGACCGCAGACATACCATTACGGTCATGCAGGATTACTGGCTGAACCGCAAATGGCGCATTAACATGGCTTTTAAATACGGCACCGGTCAGCCTTATACCGAAGCCACCGGCCGTTATGCCGTTTTAAAACCGGACGGTAATATTTACTATTTACCATTGGACGGGGAAAAAAATGCCTATCGGCTGCCGGATTATCACAGATTGGATCTGGGTATTTTTTATAATACCAGCCTGTTTAAAATGGACACTGAAATATTTCTGCAGATCATAAATGTCTATAACCACCGGAATGTGTGGTTCCGCCAGTATAAAACCTTTGAAAATCCGGCCACCCGCGATGATGTCAATATGCTGCCGCTGATTCCAACGGCGGGTGTGTCTTTCCGTTTCTGATAATTTCAGGGTCGGGAGAATTTTTAATTCAAAAATTAAAGGCATTTTATTATGAAATTTAAATTGAAAAATTCCGTGTACATTCTTACAGGCCTGCTTTTACTGCTCTCCTGCCAGGGAGACACAACATCCCCTGAGTTTGAACAAACACTGACTGTTTTTGGCTATCTTTGGGGAAACCGCCCGCTGGATGCAGCCCATGCCGTCCTGATTGCCCGCACCCGCCCTATATTTGATTATTACAATCTGGAGGAAGCCGCTGTCCGCAACGCTCTTGTTGTAATTACCGAGGAAAGCAGCGGCCGTAAATTCAAATTACAGGATACCGCCGGCCGGCCCGGCTTTTACTTCAATGACAGCCTGATAATCAAACCAAAGGAAACTTACCGGTTACAGGTGGAGGCGGCCGGTATAACGATAACCGCGCAAACGACCGTCCCGCCTGTACTGCAGTTAACCACTGAACTCCGGGCAGACACAGTGAATGCCTTTTTCAATAAAACGATTTCGCGAACGAAACCTGTTTTCATGGATTGTGAAGACATTGATCAGATTATTCTGGTGGATATGTACTGTAACGAAACATGGGAAAATGCAGAATACATCACACCCTTTTTTGGACAGGATAAACCGCAAAACCGGGAGGAATATGACGGGGGCAGAGACGGTGAACCCCGCCATATCCGTGGAATGGCCCGCCTGCGCGAAATGGTGTCCGATAACTTCCCCGGCCGTTATGTGGTTGACTGGTATTCTTCCATGCTGGTATTTTATGGTTCCTATAC
>JBAPTX010000690.1:0-3359 GCA_049282375.1 Calditrichia bacterium | reverse complement strand
GATAGGGCCTGATATAAATGGGGCCTGCCAGCAGGGAAGAGTTGGTGGACGTTTCCAGCGTATCCGTTTTCAGGGAATCCGGCATAAAATCCCACCCGGCACGGATTTCCCCGTAGGGATTAATTTTGGGGGTAACCGGATCTGTGCAGGCAGGGAAAAGCAGCCACATCAGCAGCGGGATCATCATCACTAAATATTTCAAGGTCTGTTCTCTTTCAATTAAAATTGATATTCAGCGCCGAGCCGGATGCGCTGCCCGGTTGAATAGGCTGAAGGGTCGTTCAGCTCGCCGCCGATGCTGCCGTCGGCGGAAATCCACAATACATTTTCATTATTGAACAGATTCCGCACATCGGCGAAAAGGCTCAACTGCCCGGGTAAAACAATCTGCCGTTTCAAAAGTTCGCTTAAATTCAACTGAACCTTCAAATCGGTTAAATAATTTTCTTTCATGCGCGCATTGTTGGGAGAAAAGCGGATTTCACTCCCCTGCGGCACAAAGCCGTTGCGTCCGGCAGAGGGGAAGTAAGTATAGGGCCGGGGCGTGGCAAAGCGGCTGATAATATTTGCATTCAGCCATTTTTTATAGCGGAAGTTCAGGTTCAAATTCAGGGTATGCCGCTGGTCCCAGCTTACCGGATATAAATTATAATCCGGCTGAAAGCCCCATTGCAGATACTCGTAAGCGCTGTTTGCGTGGTCGCTGACGGCTTTTGCCACGGAATAGGTATAATTAAATTCACCCCAGAAAAACCCGGAAGCCCTTTTTTTCAGGACAATCTCAAAAGTCTGGGCATTGGCAAAAGGCGCGGTGACGAACTGGCCGTAGCCGCGGTTTTTATCGATCTTACTGTCGTATCCGACAAAAGTGCTGACATCCACCAGGTTCGTGGTTTTTTTTACGGAGCCGGTAACAATAAAGGCATAATCTTTTTCGAATGTCTGGCGGTAACTGACTTCAAAAATTTTCGATTTCATGGGCGGCAGGTCCGGATTCCCGATCAGCGCCCGCTGCGAGAAGCGGAAATCGGAATTCAGGCCGGTATAAAAATATTCAAACAGGGGCGTTTGAAAAAACAATCCGTAATTAATAAACAGAAAGGAATGCTCCAGCACCGGCATCCCGAAACCGACGCGGGGGCTGATTTGATGTTTGATGCTGGCTTTACTCCACTTTACCTGCTCATCGGTAAATTCAAATCCCTGCGTGGGGATGGTGACTGTCGGCACTTGCGCTCTGGGATCCAGAAAATCGTAGCGCACGCCCAGATTGATAAGCGATTTTTCGGGGGTTTCCCACTTGGTCTGCAGATAGACTGCCCCATTGTAAGGCTGATAGTTAAAATAGTTGGAGTAATTCAAAAGAGGTTCATCCTCAATCGGTTTACCCCATACGGTGCGCTGCGGTTCAAACTTGAGCATATCCTGCTGAATATCGAAATAATTAAAATCAAATCCCATCCGCACATACTGGTTCAGGAAATGATAGGTGGTAAGATCTGTGCGAATGCTGGTGATTTTTTCAGTGGAACGTTTCCACCACTGGCGGTTTCCCTCCAGTACATACAGCAGAAAAAAATCATAGCTGAAAGGCTGCATTCCGGCAACCTGTTCACTGGAATTATCATTGATCCAGTCTTTCAAATGATAATAACTGAATCTGGCATTGAGATACGTTTTGGCCGAGAAGTTATGAGAGTAGTTCAGCACAGCGCGATAACTGCGCTGCCCGGTTTCCGGCAGGCCGTTCAAATTGTACCGCCAGGCAAAATCATAATCGCGGGTGGATTCATCGGAAGCCAGCAACTGCAGGCCCAAACTGCGCCCTGCGGGCAAATTGTAGGTCAAATTTGTAAGCAGGCCATAACGGTGATGCAGCGGTTCATTGCGGTTTTCGAAATCCCACCAGTAACGGGTATCATCATGCTGCAACACCCCCACCGCAAAAGCGCTCAGCCGCTGGTTCCACAGCGGACCGGATACTGTAAATGCGGCCCTTTGCAAACGGTTGTCCCGGTTTCCGCCGAATAGATGATCATTTTCATATTTTATGCTGCCTTCAAATTCATCGGAAGGCCGGCGGGTAATAATATTGACCACTCCGGAGGAGGCGTTCCCGAATTCCGGATCCCAGCCGCCGGTCAGCACGGTCATTTCCTGTATGGCTTCCACGGGAAGATAACTGCCCAGGCCGCCGTTTATACTCTGGTTCAGGGGAATGCCGTCGATCAGATAAATCACTTCCTCCGAGCGGCCGCCGCGGATATGGCCCCCTTCCACTACGCCTGCCTGCGTTTCCAGCACCTGGTCCACCGTGCTCACCGGCATGGATTCGATCCGTTTGCGTTCCACGACATACTGGCTCGCGGTAATTTCTTTGGTAATAACCGGGCGTTCGGCCTCCACAACCACCGCATCGCCTTCCACCGCTTTGCCCTGCAGCCGGATGTCCAGTTTTCTGTTTGCGTCCGGTGAAATCTGGACGCCGCTGATGATTTTCTTTTCATACCCGATTAACTGTACTTCCACTTTATAAATACCGGCGGGGATGTTATGGATAAAAAAGTTGCCTTTTTCTTCGGTTTGTGTTCCAAGCGTAGTATTCTGCACCAGGACAATAGCGCCCCACAGGGGTGAACCGCTGTCCGCATCCCGGACGGTTCCGCTGAGACTGCCTGTGGTTCCTGCCCGCAGAACGCCCGGCAGCCAAATCAGGCTGATCAGAAAAAAACAGAAAATATTTTGATATTTCATTAAGTGCGCTTCCGGCGTTTATTTTTCCGGCCCCAATTTATAATATGGCCCCCTTTAGTTACAACGATATTTTCAAATGATAAAATAGATACGGCTGATTTCACCAAAACCTTATTATTTGTAAATTGATTCCGATAATTAAATTGAAAAAAGCGGATCTTTAACTGTGGTCCGCTGAGGGCTTATCAGCTCCTGTTCCGGGGATAACCGATATTTATTCCCGGCAGGAAAAGGAAAAGGTGAACAGGGATGTCTCAAATTATAGCGATTTCAAATCCCAAAGGTGGCGTAGGGAAAACCACTACAACCATTAATCTGGCAGCCAGTTTAGCCATTGCCGAGCAAAAAGTACTGATTATAGATCTGGATCCGAACGGGTCGGTCAGTTCGGGGCTGGGACTGGAAGCGGCTCCCAATAAAAAAAATATCAGCGACATTCTGCTGGGCACCTGCAGCATTTTTGATGCGATTCATGCCTATCCCGGACTCAGCCTGGACGTGATACCCAACCATATCTCCAATTATGACCAGGAAAGCCGCCTTCTGGAATTGACAAAGAATCGCGGCCTGCTGAAGCGTAAAATAAACGATCTGAACGTTAAAGG
>JBAPTX010000689.1:0-4212 GCA_049282375.1 Calditrichia bacterium | reverse complement strand
GATGAGGTGAATGGTCGGTTTTTTCATGGAGGGCCTTCCCGTATTTTGGTAAAAAAAATTAGCCACAAATTAACACAGATTTGCAGGAATTTCCTGAAAAATCCTTTCTGAAAATTAACCTGAGCGCAAGTGATTGATCCGTATGACACAGTGAATTCTTGCAGAATGAATTCGATTATCCGTGTCGTGCGTTACTAATCTGCGGCTAAATAAATCCTAAAATCAGCCCTCTTCCCGGGCCGGCAGATTTTTATACCAGGTGAAATAAAGGACCACTGCCAGCACTGCAACCGCCAGCGCCCACCAGAAGGATTGATTCCATTTCCGCAGGAAAAAATAAAAGGGCAGGGCGGCCAGTGAAAATTGAAAAGCAGCGGTAATGAATCCATTCGCGGCATCGATGGCCGGCATTTTGTCGTTGGCCGGAACCCGGCCGCGGCGCACCGCTTCCTCCCTGACCGGCTTCCAGAACCCGAAAGGCCGGATTCTTGAATAAAATTCCACCAGTATGTTCATATCCGCCGGGGGCATCAGGAAACCAATAATTGTTGTCAGTATAAAACTGGCGATAATATCCACAGCCAGAGTAACGCTCACCGGCCAGCCGCCGAAGACTAATTTCTGCAGCAGAATAAAGGCGGCGGAAACCCCCATGCTCCAGACAAACGCCCGCGCCCCGAAACGCCACCAGTGCCAGCGCATGGTAGCCGGGACCAGGATCATGGTCACCACCACAAAGATCATGGTTTCCCAGGCAGAGATTACATTCTCAAAAGACAGGCTGAAGAGAAAGCCCAGCAGCAAAGCCACTACCGAGGCTGCCTGCCCCCAGCGAACCAGGTTTTTCTCGGACATGTTTTTGGCAAGATAGCGTTTCAGAAAATCGTTTACCACCACTGAACTGGTTACGTTGATCATGGCATCGAGTGTGGACATCAGCGCCGCCAGCAGCACTGCCATGAATAATCCGCGGATACCCACCGGCAGATTGCCGAGCACCAGCGGCATGATTTTCTCCGCATCAAATCCCGCCTGGGCGCCCAGGTAATACACCCCCAGCACCAGAAAGGCGCACCCCAGTATCCAGCGCAGAGTGTAACCGACCGTCCACATGCCCCCGGCCAGGGCGGCATCGCGGGCGCTGCGGGTGGTCAGGAAAAACTGGAAATCCCACACGTGGGGCCCGGCCAGTATGCGGAAAATAACCCACACAAATCCCGCCATTAAAACCGGCCCGAACAGGTAAAAATGCTGGTAGCTTGCTGGAGTGGTCTGCAGATAACTGTCCCATAATTTCCAGGAAAAATCCAGCGATTCCCATCCGGCGGGCTGCCGGGCCAGAAATTCTCCGATGGAGACATTCTGAAAGACGATCACCCCCAGAATAATGGCGCCGATGGTAATCAGCACCGTTTGCAGCATGTCCGTTAATATCACTCCGAAGAAGCCTGCCAGCGTCACGTAAATACCGAGAACCGAAAAGATGATCAGGGTGGAGCCCCAGCGGGGCAGGGGGATAAATTCCTCCGCAAATTTACCGATTCCCACGGCGATATACATTATATTAAAAATCATCAGCACCAGCAGGAATACGGCGGCGGCAATCCGCGCTTTTTCTGCATCGCGGGTATTACCGAAGCGGGTGCGGTTCCATTCGGCAAAAGTCATCACCCCGGAGCGGCGGATCCATTTGGCCTGAAATGCCATGTAGAAGCAGATGATAAACCAGCCCCAGAAAATGTTGGTCATCCAAACCGCTTTCAGACCGAGGTAATAAAGCGCGCCCACCATGGCCATGGTGCCGCCGATATCAATGTAACTGGAGCAGCCGGAGAGGCCCAGCACCCACCAGGGAATATTGCGTCCGGCCAGATAATAGGCGTCTCGCCCCTGGGTGGCGCGTTTTTGCACCCAGAATCCCATCATGGCCACCAGCAGCAGATAACCGGCAATGATCAGTAAATCGTAGAGATGCAGATTCATATAAATCCCTTTATCGAACTTGGAAAATTGTGCCCGCCAACAGGCGGGAACCGGCAGGTGAAGCTTCAGAAGGCAAAGTATAAAATATTGAAGCCCGGTTCACAAGCGGAATTGATAAAGAAAAGATTAAAAATCCAATTATTGCAAAAGACCGGATCATGCACCCGATGTTTGTTTTACTGCTGCTGCTTTCCTGTTTTGCCGTTTTCAGTATCCAGCAGCCAGAAGTTTCCGATGCTGCAGGTTTACCGATTGATAAATCCGGGCAAACGGTGTCTTAAAATAGATCCCGTGACGCTGCCGCACTCCCTGGAAATCCGGCTGTTTTGCAGTTTTCTCTCCAATCTGTCCCTGTCGCTTTACCGGATTCGGCAATTATTATTGCCCCTGACGGTCAGACTGATGCCAAAATCCGCATCTATAATCCGCCGGGTTGGATAGATCCGAAAGTTTTCGTGCCGTTACCGGTGCTTCCGCAAAAATGAATAAAAAAAATCCCCGACCCTTGAAAAGGATCGGGGATGAATTTTAATACTGCTCTTTTACCGCAATCTCTGAAAATTTATTTCAGCAGCATCATTTTTTTAATCACCTGCTGACTGCCCGCAGCCACCCGGTAGAAGTACACGCCGCTGGAAACCGGCTGTCCGGAATCGTTGCTGCCATGCCAGGTTACGGTATAATAACCGGCTTTCTGGCGGGCAGAAACCAGCGTATTTACCTTCTGCCCCAGTGAATTATAAATCTCAATTAGAACCTGCTCGTCTGCCGGAAGGGCATAACGGATTTCGGTACTGGGATTAAAAGGATTGGGGTAATTCTGCTGCACTGCAAAAGTTTTTGGCAGCAGTTGCTGGCGGGTTAAGCGAAGGCGCTTTACCTGCGGATTGCTGATCTGAATGTCCTGATCGCTCACCAAATGGGTGGTTCTGCTCTCATTCAGTTCATTCAGTTCCTCTAAAACCCATTGATAGTGCGGTTCGGCCGGCAGCTCTTCAAAACGGATGGTTACCGGGTAATTTGACGCCTGCAGTTCAATAACGGCATCACTGCCGGAAACGGCGCGATAATCTCCTTCAAAGCGGGCATCGAAAGCGTTTGCCGGCGGCAGCGGAGGCAGACTGAAACTGATTTGCTGCGATGATTCCATTTCAACACCAAAATACAAGGTTTGTCCGGCACCGGCGGCGTCGCTCACGCGAATGGAAGGATACTGTGTCAGATCCGGCAGACTGCCGACCGCCCGAGCCAGCCTGTTGTTTTCCCGGCTGCCGCAGTTCAGGAATATCTGCCCGGCGGCACTGGTGCGAATCCAATAGCTGTGTCCCTGTGAAAGGGTGTCAGTCGGAAAATAGGAACCATTGAATCCGTAAACAGTACCGGGAATAATAATCCCGCCGGGATCGGTGATTGTATTGGAAGGCAGTTCGCAGGAGGGCCCGCCAACAATATTCCATTGGGAGATTAGATCCACCGAAAATCCGGCCATCTCATTGCCGTCAACCGGTACATTTTCGCTGCTTTCAAAGCGCAGCCAGTATCCTTTTCCCATTTCCATACTGTCGCTGAGGACGTAACTGCCGTTCCACCCAAACAGTGTGTTGGGCATTGCATTGGGAAAAACGGCATGATAGTAAGTGTCCGGCACTTCCATAGGCAGTGCCAGGAAATTCCATCCGTAGAGAATCGGCATGTTGAACTGGCCCATTTGCCGCACACTCATAGTCACCGGCATCACACCGGGATTGTTAAGGGGATCGTTGCTGGAAACTTGCAGCAATGCCTGATAATCTCCCAAAGCGAGACCTGCAGAGTTTACATTCACCTGCACATCCATACTGCCGCCGGGCGGAATAGTGCCAGTTTGCGGGGCAGCAGTCAGCCAGTCCACGCCCCTGGATATCTTTACCAGCAACTGGTCGTGGGCATAATTCTGATTATAGCCGATTTCCAGGCCGGCCGATCCGTCCATGTTTTCAATGCCAAAGGTGGATGATCCTTCATCCACAACATGCTCGTAAACGGTGTAAATGGAGGACGAATTCTGATTGAGAACAACCTGGAAAATCATATTCTCGGTGCCCTGAGAATAATGGCCCCAGTTATGCCACTGAATTATGAATTGACTGCCGATTTGCTGAGTATAAATATCACCGCTGACGCTGCCGTCCAGATCATCCCAGAATGCAGCAACGATGCCATTTGGATCGTCTGAGGAAGGAATGGGCG
>JBAPTX010000688.1:0-11328 GCA_049282375.1 Calditrichia bacterium | reverse complement strand
TCCCGAACCACTTCATAATCCAGATCCACACCCACAATAGCATTTGCACCCAGAGAGCGGGCCTGCTCTTCCATTTCACTGAGGGAAAGTTTGCGGGCGTGGGTCAGTTTGTGTTCGTAACTGGCAGAACGGCCGCCGACAACATCGGTAATACTTGCAAAAATATCACGCACAATATTGGCGCCCATAATGGCTTCTCCGCTGACAATCCCTTTGTATTCAGCAATGCTACGGCCTTCTACGGATGGAGTTGTGGTAACAATCATTTACTTTCTCCCTGATTACTGTCTATAAATTCGGGTAAATTGCCGATTGATTTTAGAGTGAAATCGGGTTTAATCCCCAATTTTTTCAACTGATTCTGCCGGTACTTGCCTGTTTTTACAGCAATTCCGGTCATGCCGGCCTTCTGGCTGCCGGCAATATCGGATTCGAGGTCGTCCCCCACCATTCCCAGCTTTTTAAGAGGAAGTCCCAGTGCCGCTGCTCCCTGGGCAAAAAAGTCCCGCCGGGGTTTACCGACAATCACTGCGCGGGTATTGGTTGCATATTCCAGAGCTGCCACAACCGCCCCCGCATCCAGAGTCAGTCCTTCGCTGGTTTGCCAGTAACGGTTTTTCTGCAGGGCAACAATTTTGGCGCCGCCCATTACCAGCCGGAAAGCCATATTCAGCCGCTCGAAAGTTAAATCCTGCCCCATATCCCCTACAACAAGGTAATCAGGATTCGCCGCTGTGATTTTAAATTCCTTAAAATCGTTGACGGCGCTGCCGGATAAAAACAGGTAAATCTTGTCAGCCTTTTTTTTACGCAGCCATTGAATGGCCGCAAAGGGGGCGGTTAATACCTGGTTTGCTTCCACCGGGAATCCCAGGCGCTTCAACTGGTGCCAAATGGTAATGCGGCTGTTGCGGGTGGTGTTGGTTACCAGTAAAAAGGGCAGGTGTTTTTCCTGCAGGTAACTGATGGCTTCCAGGGCACCGGGAATACGCTGATTGCCGGTTATCAGGACGCCATCAATATCAATTAAATATCCTTCTATTTCAGGGGGCATAAGCTTTTGTCTGCTGTAAAAAAGAAAGTGCCCCGGCAGCGGCCGTCTGCAGGGGCATTAAATTAAACATGTGCCGCTTCAGGTGTATCTTCTTCGGCCATTTCTTCCGAAGGGATCCGCACGACAAATGAATTGGTCGGACACCGTTTGACCGCCGCATCAAAATCATCCCAGTCTGCTGGCACTTCCGGCAGGTTGTCTTTCATATTCAGTTTGCCGGAAGGGGTAATTTTAGGTTTGGTGCAAAGGGCGCAGGCAATGCAGCCAACCGAACAGACTTCCCGGACCGCTTTTGCCGAATTCTGATTAACGCAGCCCAGAAAAACAGGCTGAGAACGGGGGATCAGTTCCATAATTCCTTTGGGGCATTCTTCCACGCAAATTCCGCAGGCTGTACATTTATCTTCAAATACAAAGGGGAGACCATTATCCTTCATGGTCATGGCATCGAAAGGACAGGCCTTCACACAGGAACCAAAGCCCAGACAGCCGAATTCGCAGGCTTTATGTCCGCCCTGCACCAGATTGGCGGCATTACAATCCTGAATTCCTTCATACCGGAATTTGTCTTTGGCAATGCCGTGGGCGCCCTGGCAGCGGACAACCGCCACTTTGGGCTCGCCGGCTTCCGCTTCCACACCCAGTACATCGGCTATTTTATCAACAACATCCTGACCGCCGGGAGCGCATAAATTGATATTTACATTTTCATTTACAATGGCTTCCGCATAACTGGCGCAGCCGGGAAAACCGCAGCCTCCGCAATTGGCCTGCGGGAAAAACTCATTTATTTTTTCAATGCGCGGGTCTTTTTCCACATGAAAAATGCGGGAGGCAAAGGCCAGAATAGCCCCGAAAATCAGCCCCAGTCCGCCCAGGGTTATTAAAGCTGAAATGATTTGTACACTCACTCTTTACTCCTTCATACAGATTAAATTTCAGGACAAAAAATACACCTCCTGCTAAAATATGTCAAGATATAAGATATTTTATTACTTGATAAACAGGAGCAAAGCCGCCTGTGAATCCGCAATTCCATTACCTCAGATTTGCTCTTTTTCCTTCCGGCGGGATTCATTTTACCGGCGGCTGAATTCCAAAATCATTCTGTTGCTTAATTATTCGGCAAATTTTGCGATTATAATAATCATCTTTGAGGTAAAATGTTGAAAAATAATATTACCACATCCAATAACGACCTTCCTTATTCCGTGCGGGAAATTGCCTGTCCGGTGTGCGGGAAGTCTTCTCCCCATTATTATTTAAAAGATCGTACCTACAGTGTGGACCGCCGGGAAGAGGACCGGTTTATCAGCCGATACCATTGGGTAAAGCCGGAGTATGAATCCTGCAACTTGTACTATTTTTATTTCTGGCATTGCCCTCACTGCCGCTTTACCGACGAGCGGAATGTTTTTCTGGAACGGCCCGAACGCCGGAAAACAGAGTTGAACCGGTTTCTGGAGCAGTACGGGAAAATGAGCAGTGAAGATGCCTTTATTCAGCAGATTTCCAATACCATAGGCTATCCCGAACAGGATTACTTCTCGGTGCTGCGGCTGCATTTACTGGCAACTTATATTCAGCAAACGGGACTCCCTGCCCGTGAAAATCTTCATAAAACCGCCCGTTATTACCTGCGCACCGCCTGGATTTTTCGGCTGAGATCCGGAATGGCATCCGGGAACAGCGATTCCGGTCCGGTGGTGACCTATTTAAATCATGTGGAGCATTTTCAATCCAATTATGTGAATCTGCTGGCCAGTTTTGAAGAAATGCATGAATGGCTGGGAAGAAACATGCCCTCCGGCGGAAAGGAACAACTTTCCGGATCTTCACCGAAAAGGGAGGATATTGATGGCGTTTATCAAAAGGTTTCAAATCAACTTAATCAGATTATGAGCCTTCTGCCCCGCTACCGCGAATTCGGCATGATATTTCAGCAGATGAAATCGCAAGCGGAGAAGGGGGAAGCAAGCATTGAGCACCTTACCACAGAACTGGTTTCTCTGAAAACGATTTGGTCTGAAATACCGCTGAGCGAAACCGATGCACTTCAAAAAGCCGCGGAGTTTTACCGGAAATGCCTGCGGAGTAAATTGTTCGATCATGATCAAACGCTGCTTTTTCAGATTTACCGTCTGATTGCTTATTTGTACTTCCGGCTCGAACAGTATGAAGATGCTGGTAATCTGCTGGAGCAGCTTGCCGGCAAAGCGACCCGGATCCGGAACGGCGCTTACCGGCGGATTCAGCAGAAAAAGGAAGACATTGATAAAGCAAAACAGTTGTACAAACTGGCTACTGATACTCTGGAGTACATCGGGCTGCAAAAAAGACATATCAGAGAAAAAATTATGGAAGCCGATTATAAAACCGGACAGGAAATTTTTACGCGAATGCGGGAATCCGGTGTGGATGAGTTAAGGGAAGAACTGAATAAAGCCAATCTTTGCGATGAGGTGGTTGAACAGTTTGTAATTGAAAAAATGAAAGAGAACAAAAAGGGTATCTTTCAGATTTTCAAATTTTGAGAATACCGCAGTAACAGCCGCATCAATTATAAAACCAAATCCGTAGCGGAGTGAAAGCGGATTATTCTTCTGCAGAACTCTTTTTGATACTGCCGCTATTTATATGATATCGCTTCAACTTTTTCTGCAGCCCTACCCGGCTCAGCCCCAGTTCCCGTGCGGTCCGGGTGATGTTGCCGCCCTGCCGCCGCAACTCGGCTGTTATCATCCGCTGTTCCATATTTTCAACCACCTCCCGCAGCGATTCCCCCTCCGGTAACTGGACCTGCCGGGAAATCCCGGAAGCGGAAGGCCCATCCGCAAGGTCTTCCGGCCGGATTCTCTGCCCGTTTTCTCCCAATGCTACAGCCCGTTCAATTATATTTTCAAGTTGCCGGACATTCCCCGGCAGTTCGCGGGTGGTTAGTTGCTTGAGGGCAGAGGGCTCAAACCCCGGGATGCTTTTTTTTATTTTCATGGAGTATTTTTTTAAAAAATGCTCAGCCAGCAGCGGGATATCTTCCCGCCGTTCCCGCAGCGGCGGGATTCGGATGGGGAAGACATTCAGCCGATAAAAAAGGTCTTCCCGGAAGCGTCCCGCAGCAATGGCTTGCTGCAGATCCTGATTTGTTGCGGAAATAACCCGGACATTTACCCGGATATTCCGGCTGCCGCCAACCGGCCGGATTTCCTCCTCCTGCAGCACCCGCAGCAGGCGCTGCTGCATGGCAGGGGAAGTATCTGCGATTTCGTCCAGAAAAATGGTGCCGCCGTCGGCCAGTTCAAATAATCCTTTTTTATTGGCGGAGGCTCCGGTAAAGGCGCCTTTTACATGACCGAAAAGCTCGCTTTCCAGCAGTGTATCCGGCAGGGCAGCGCAGTTTTGTGCAACAAACAGTTTATTTTTGCGGAGGCCGTTATAATGTATGGCACGGGCAATCAGTTCCTTGCCGGTGCCCGTCTCTCCCTGCAGCAGTACTGTGGTATCTGTGGGAATAATTTTCCGCATCAGCCGGAAAACCTGCTGAATGGCGGCGCTTTGCCCAACAATATTATCAAACTCATACTGCTTTTCCGCTTCGCGGTGAAGGATGATGTTTTCCTGCTGAAGCCGCTGATTGGCCTGCTTAAGCTCTTCCATCAACCGCTGGTTTTCTCTCACAAGGTGATGATTCTCCACCGCACGCTGCACAATCAGCCGCAGTTCCTCCGGTTCCCAGGGCTTGCTGATATAGTAGTAAATTTTTGCCTTATTCACCGCCTCAATGGTGGCATCAATATCGGTGTAGCCCGTGATCAGTATGCGCACGGTATTAGGCTGGATGGTGCGGGCCTGCTGAAAGAATTCCACGCCGGTTATGCCGGGCATCCGCTGGTCCGCCAGAATAACGGAAACGGGCTGATCTTTCAGCACCTGCAGGGCACTTTGCCCATCGGAAGAAAGCACCACTTCATAATCGCGCCGCAGGGTGCGGAATATGGCATTTAAAACCGGCTTTTCATCATCCAGTACCAGAATGCGGGGCCGTCCGTTTTCGTTCATACATTTTCCTGTTTTTTATTTGATTTCAGCGGCGATTCACTCTGCTCGTCTTTTTGCTGTTTCGGCTGAACCGGCAAAATGATGCGGAATTCAGTGCCGTTTCCCGGCTGACTTTCCACCAGCAGCTTTCCCCCGTGCTTTTGGATGATATGGTAGCTGATACTCAATCCCAGTCCCGTGCCTTTTCCCACCGGTTTGGTGGTAAAAAAAGGATCGAAGATACGGGATTTCACTTCCGGCGGTATCCCGCTGCCGCTGTCGCATACCGCAATTTCCACTTCATTTTCATTCAGAACCCGCGTCGTGATAAGGATCAGCCCATCTTTTTCAATGGCCTGGATGCCGTTCATCAGGATGTTCATGAATACCTGATTGATCTGTCCGGGATTGCACCACAACGGCGGCAGTTCTCCATACTCTTTGCGAATGACTATTCTGTTTTTGATTTCGTTGTTCAGCAGCCGCAGGGTGGATTCCAGCCCCTTGTGGAGGTCCACCGGTTTTAATCCGGTTTCATCAACCCTGGAAAAATTCCGGAGATTCTGCACCAGATCTTTTACACGCATGCTCCCCTGCAGGCTGTCTTCAATCATCTGCTTTAAATCCTGCAGCAATTCTTTTAATTCCCTGTTATCGGCATCATCCGCGGCTTCCCTGTCCAGTTCTTTCTGCAGAAAGCGCTGCATTACTTCGCCGTAACGGTCCAGCTCTTTTAAATTGGCGTAGATGTAGCTGATGGGATTATTCAGTTCGTGGGCAATTCCTGCCATTAACTGCCCCAGGCTGGCCATCTTTTCACTTTGCACAAGCTGGGCCTGGGTTTCTTTTAAATCGGTAAACAATTGTTCCAGCCGCTTGTTTTTATCTTCCAGAGTGGCGTATGCTTTTTCCAGTTCCGCCAGATACTTTTCACGGGTTTCGGATTCGGTGATCTGCTGAATAAGACGCCGGCTTTCCTCAATATACAAGTTGTTTTCTACGGCAATGGCCGCCTGATCGCTGAGAGAGCGGAAGGTAGCGGCATCAGCTTCATCAAATGAGTTTTTCCCTGCAGCAGGGCCAATAACCAGAAATCCGAAAACCTGCCGCCCCCGCCGCAGAGGAAACAGACGGACCGGTTCAGGCAAGTTCAGCAGCGGGACCACCGCATCCGGGTCATTCCCAGAAAAGTTACCGGGAAGTTTCACCTCTTCCGGCGGTGAATAATCCCCCAGGGATTCCAGCCTTTTCAACCGGCCTTCTTCATTTAAATAAATGGTGCAATAGCGGGGATGAACCGAATGATAAATCCGCTGCACCAGGCGGTTAAACAATTCCCGGTTATCTTTGATAAAAATCAATTCGCTGGAAAAATCCCGCAGCAGGCGGCGGTATTCCCAGCGGCGAAGTTCCAGCCGCCGGATTTTTTCCATAAAAAAGGTCAGCAGCAGCAAAAAACCGCTCAATATGCCAAGCTGCAGCAGAAAGCGCTGCCGGAGGCTCAGTGAAGACATTCCCAGAAATATGCCATAGAGCAGCAAAAGCGTAATGAGCAGGAAAAGGACCACTTGACGATTACTCCAGCGGTAGCGGTTCATCCCGTACATGGTGTATCCCACCAGCAGCGCGAATACCAGTAGAAACAGGAAAAAATCCAGCCAGAATCCCCGTTCACTGATGAGTTTTATAATGAATTTCCAGCTTCTCCAGGCGGCGCGCAGCAGAAGCCCGTGTTCGGCCACTTTGTGAAATGTGCCCGGCGCAAGATCCTTCAATAAAAGATTTTCGCCGCCGGGGAAAACAACGCGGGCGGTATAAATAAATGCGGGATCGACACCGAAATGGGCTTTCAGGCTGTTTTGTGAAAGGTAGCCGGCACCGCCGCTGATCTCCCGGAAGCCTGCCAATCTACCGGGGATTCCGTTTTCAGTCTGGCGGTATAGCCATACCTTTGCACCGATGGCATCCCGGTTGGAGGTTACTCCCATGAGCTCAAACTGGATGAAATTCCGGTCGTTTAGCGGGTTGAGATAAAGAACACTGTGGGTATCCTTATTGGCCACAAACAGATCCACATCGCCGTCCAGATCCACATCGGCGGCTGCGGCGCCGGTACTGTAATAGGTTCCGGGCCGATGGGAACTGAGTGAATCTTTATATGCCAGCCGGAAATTTCCGCCGCCGGTATTCAGAAAGAGCAGATTGGGCCCAATGGTATTGACCCAGATGTCCAGCCAGCTATCGTGAT
Organism: Calditrichia bacterium; assembly: GCA_049282375.1. Lineage (GTDB taxonomy): Bacteria > Calditrichota > Calditrichia > RBG-13-44-9 > RBG-13-44-9 > JBAPTX01. Next base: position 3,991 of record JBAPTX010000688.1, on the reverse strand, counting down.
TCAGGTCTGCCATTACGGTGCCGTAAGCAGGATAGGGAATACGCAGGCCGGAAGTATCGGTAATATCGCTGAAGCGCCAAAGGGTGTCGCCGGTAATGCAGTCATTGCGGTAAAGGCAGGAGTAGCCCTGGCGGTCGGTGACCAGCAGATCGGGATCGCCGTCATTGTCCACATCTCCAAAGGTGGCGCCGTTACTGTAGTAGGATGCCGTTAGATGGGGCAAATCGAGCCGGACCTGCTGGAATTTGCCGCCGTTGATGTTGCGGTAAAAAACATCCGGCCCGAACCAGTTGCATACATATAAATCAGGATATCCGTCACCATCAACATCACTGAATGCAGCACCCTGGCTTACCGCGTCTCCGGAGAGCCGCCACTGGCTGGTTTTGTTTACAAAATCACCCCGGCCGTTTCCCAGATAAAGTTGATTGGGGTGATGTTCATCGGTAATGAATAAATCGAGGGCGCCGTCCAGATTCACATCCGCCCAGAAGCCGCCGTTTGCATCCGTGGGGGAGTTCAGCATGGCCCTGCCGGTGGCGTCTGTAAACCGCAGTTTGGGGCGCTGGCGGAACAGCCGCAGGCTTTCCCCCCAGCCGGCAATCAGCATATCGGGCCAGCCGTCGTTGTTGTAATCGCCCGCCGCCGCCCCTAATTCCAGATTTTGCTGTCCTCTCGGCATCAGGTTGCCGCCAAGGCCGGACTGAATCGTTGCATCCGCAAATGGTATTCCCGGCCCCCGATTAATAAACAGCCGGTTCAAATTGCGAAACCGTACCACATAAATATCGGGCAGACCGTCATTATTCAGGTCCCGGAAAACCACCCCGTAACTGTCGCTGAATTCCGGCAGCAAATGATGGCCCGAATCCGGTGAAAACATCCTCTGAAGCGGCCCGCTTTGCCCGAGTGCATCGTATTTTAATATTCCGGGCAGCAGTAAACCCGTCAGGATAAAAATCCGAAAGGAGACAGACAAAAAAAGTATCGGACGGCGTGACATCAAAAAAGCAAGACCCTCATTTTATTAGCCTGCAGTTGAAACTAAATTGCCCGGCTGCGGAAACCCAATGATTTCATTATTTAACATGAGTTCTATTTAATGGATAAACCACTCTTCGACAAGCTCAGAGTGATTAAAAGCCTGCAATTATCATGGTGAGCTTGGCTTGCCTGCCATGTGGCCCCTTCCGGATCGAACCCATGGTAAAAAAGGGTTGTATTCTGTTAAATCGGGCTCACGTTATTTAAATCCATAAAAATTTAGGTTTTCGTGAATCGCTTTTCAAGCAATACCTGAGAGAAGGTGAAATCAAAAGAGAAAATATAAAGCTGCCGGGGAGCAGGGTTTGGGAGAAGGAATTCTTAATAGAAGAGAATCAGCAGGATTAATACCGGTTTACCCGCTGAATGGAAAGGACTAGCCCTTGTTACATTGAATAAAATTTCCCCGGCTGAAATGCGGTTTTTATTATTTGCGAATTCCCTTATATTTAAGGGTTATGGAAATAGCTGACGGGTTTTAGAACAAATCAGGAATTCAGGTTGAAGTTAACTATCGAACGCGGACGCAGTATTCTGCAGAAAATATGGCAAATTGCCGCTGAATTAAATATGACTGTGTATGCCGTCGGCGGCTTTGTGCGGGACCTTTATCTGGGAAAAGAAGGGGTTGATATTGACTTTGTCGTGCTGGGCGATGCCCTGACGTTTGCCCGGGTTTTTTCACGGCGCTTTCATTCCGGCAAGGTGGTAACTTTTCCCCGCTTTGGCACCGCCATGCTGCAGTATCGTGATTTCCGGCTGGAGTTTGTCAGCGCCCGGCAGGAGCATTATGAAGCAGATTCCCGCAAGCCGGAGGTAAAACGGGCCGATCTTCACAGCGATCTTTCCCGCCGCGATTTTACAATCAATACCCTGGCGATGGATATCGGGCCGGAAAATTTTGGCGAGGTGACCGATATTTACAACGGAATAGCGGATATCGACCGGCGGCTGATCCGCACACCGCTGGAACCGGTTACCACCTTCCGTGATGATCCCCTGCGCATCCTGCGGGCCCTGCGTTTTGCCAGTGTGCTGAATTTCAAAATTGAAGAAAAGACACTGCAGGGAGTTAAACGAACCCGCGAACGGCTGCAGATTATTTCGCAGGAACGCATCAGTGAAGAATTTAAGAAAATGATGATGACGCCCCGCCCTTCTGTCGCACTGGAACTGCTGAAAGAAACCGGCATACTTCCGTTCGTGCTGCCTGAACTGGAAGATCTGGCCGGAGTGGAGCAGCGGAAAGATTTTCACCACAAAGACGTTTATCTCCATACTCTGAAAGTTTTGGATAATATTGCCGGGAAAACAGAAAAGTTTGAACTGCGCCTGGCTGCCCTGCTGCATGATATTGCCAAACCGCAGACCAAGCGGTTCGATCAGGAAGTGGGCTGGACTTTCCACGGCCATGAAGAGTTGGGGGCGCATATGAGTGAACGGATTTTGCGACGCATGCGCTTTCCGTTGAATGTTATGAAATATGTGCGTAAACTGGTGCGCCTGCATTTACGGCCCATGCAATTGGTTGATGAAGCGGTGACAGACAGCGCTGTCCGGCGGCTGATGCTGGAAGCCGGTGAAGATCTGGAAGACCTGATGAAACTGTGCCGGGCCGATATTACCTCCCATAACCCCCGGCGGGTACGGCAGTATCTGAATAATTTTGATCTTGTTGAAGAAAAAATGAAGGAAGTGGAAGAGAAGGATAAAATTCGTAACTTTAAACCGGCAATTGACGGTAATGAGATAATGGAAATTCTGAACATTCCGCCCGGCCCGGCCGTGGGTAAAATTAAACAGGCGGTAACCGATGCCATTCTGGACGGCAAAATCCCCAATGAACATGAGGCCTGTCTGCAATATATGATCTCCGTAAAGGACCAATTGTAAATCCCTTTCCGGCATCGCCGCAATTTATATCCGCAGGTGGCTGTCCGTATTCTAAAGCACGGCAGACCGGCCAATTCAAAATATATCGATAATCCAAAATAGCAGAGAGAGGCTCGGCATGAACGAAAAGGATAAGAAAAAACCGGATGAACCCAGGAAGGATGAAGTTCAAAAAGATCTGGATGATATTTTGGGTCAGTTAAAAGAAAGTGAAAAGTCGCCTCCGGCGCCGCTCCCGAAATCCCGGCGTGAAAAAAAACCTGCCAAACCCACGCCGCCTCCGGAAAAGCCCGCTGCCGCAGAAAACCCGCCCCGTTCCGAGCCGGAAGAGCTGGAAGATATTCTGGAAAAAATATCGGAAAAGAAAGAGGCCGAAGAACCTGCGCCGGAAAAGATGAATGTTTTTCAGAGAATTATCGGCATCTTTACCAATCCCAGGCCTGTATTTGAATATCTGCGCAGTCATCCGGATTATATTACCCCGCTGCTGATTGTAATTGCCGCTTCTATAATTGCCAATGTGCTGATTTATGATTTGGCGCTGGACCAGCGGGTGGAGCGGATTGAGCAGAATGACCGTCTGCCAGATGAACAAAGAGATGCGATGATAGAGAATATTAATTCCAGCCGCTACGGCATGAAAAGGATTATCTTCAGTTATGTTTTCCCGCCGCTGGGCGTCATTATTGTTTTTGCCATTGTAAGCGCCATTTTCCTGTTGATCGGGAATACCATCCTGGGCGGTAAAGCGCGCTTTGTGCAGGTATTCTCCGCCTACAGTTACTCTGCCCTCATCATGGCCATTGCCGCCAATATTGTCCTGATTCCTCTGATGCTGGCGCGGCAGTCGATTGATGTAAATGCCAGCCCCACCATTTTTATGCCTGCCAGTATGGAGAACAGCGCCCTTTACCGCTTTCTGGGCAGTTTTGATATTTTTACAATCTGGTTTCTGGTTGTCTTCGGGATCGGTTTTGCTGTGATTTATCGCTTCTCGCAACTAAAGGGGCTGGCAACCGTATTTACCACCTGGTTGATCTATATTATCATTTTC
>JBAPTX010000687.1:0-1962 GCA_049282375.1 Calditrichia bacterium | reverse complement strand
CCTTTAATCTGAACATCAATTATCCGGCGGATTTTGAGTTTACCTTTGCGGATCAGTTTGTGGACAGCGCTGAAAACTGGGCCGCATTTCCGCAGAATTATCCTACCAAATTTTCTGTGTATAACAGCACCGAAGGCAGAGATGCCAGTTTTCAGTTCCAGGATACATATGAAAAGGATAATACCCTGAGTCCGTATTATCCCTGGCAGAATCCCGATTCCATTGAAGGCGCTATTATTCTGATAGATGACCCGCAGGCCACCGGGCCGCTCAAATTCAAAAGTTCCTGGCGGCTGTTTTTTGAAGCGGATACCACCCTCCCGCAGCAGATTCCGCCGGCGCCGGGCGATGTCTTCCGTATTGCCACTAAAAAACCGTTCCGCAGCGGCGATGAAATCACCTTTACGGTCAGCGGACAGGGCTACAACGCGGAGAAGGCAAAGGCGGATTTGGATAAAATTGCGGTTGTGCCAAATCCTTATGTGGTGGCGGCTTCCTGGGAATCCCGCTCCGCTTTCCGCTTCGGAAGGGGGGAGCGCAAAATTGAATTCATAAACCTGCCGCAGAAATGCACGATCCGAATTTATACCCTGCGCGGATACCTGGTGGATACGATTCATCATAACACTGCTGTTGATGATGGCTCCGAGCCCTGGAATATGTTGAGCAAAGACGGGCAGGAAATAGCCTACGGCATTTACATTTTTCATGTGGATGCCGGGAGTCTGGGAGAAAAGGTCGGCAAGTTTGCTGTTGTCAAATAATATAGGTTCGCTATGAAAGATTTTCCGTTTTATTTATCAGTTTTCACTGCCCAGAACCAGCTCAAAACGAAATCTGCCCGGAAATTCACTTTCACTGTTCAGGCGGGCTTTCTTCGAAAAACGGCAAAAAAGCACAGCGAACCCGGTTTAATAAATTCAGGTAAGCGGACATGAAAATTTTAATTCTCATAATTTGCCTGCTGGTCATTTTCAGTTCAGACCTGCCGGCACAGTTCAGCGGGAATGTATCCAATGTGGGGACTGCAGCCGCCCCCTTTCTGCAGATCGGGGTGGGTTCCCGCGCTCTGGGAATGGGCGGCGCCTTTGTGGCCACCGCCAACGATGCCAGCGCCCTCTACTGGAATCCGGCCGGGCTGGGCCGTCTCTATCGCCCGGAAATCATGTTTGTGCATACCGTCTGGATCGCCGATATTAATTTTGATTACGGCGGCTTTGTCATTCCATTGGGACGGATCGGCACCATCGGCGGCAGCATTACTTCCCTGAATATGGAGGACATGCTGGTGCGGACGGTGGACCAGCCGGAGGGCACCGGCGAATTTTTCGGCGCGGGGGACCTTTCTCTGGCGCTCTCATATGGATTCAATCTGACCGAGCGCTTTTCACTGGGCATGAATGCAAAATATATCTATCAGACAATCTGGAAGGAAACCGCACAGGGATTTGCCATTGATATCGGGACCCTTTTCACCACCGGGTTTAACGGGATGCGGATTGGTGCAGCGCTGACCAATTTTGGCAGCGACATGAAAATGACCGGCGATGACCTGCTGGTTTATCACGATATCGATCCTTATCAAATGGGAAATAACGAGCGTATTTTTGCCGCACTGAAAACCGAATCCTGGCCGCTGCCGCTTAATTTTCAGGCGGGGCTGGCCATGGAGCTGCTCAAGGGAAATCCCCACCGGGTGACTGTTGCCGCAGACGCCATGCACCCCATCGACAATAACGAAAGCATGCACGTTGGGCTGGAGTATGCCTTCAGCGAGATGTTTATGCTGCGGGGCGGCTACCGGAATCTGTTTTTAGAAGACAGTGAAGAAGGGTTTACTGCCGGCGCCGGATTTGTCACGCGTTTCCTGGGGAATTTTAAAGTGTCGCTGGATTATGCCTATGCCGATTTCGGCCGCCTGCAAAATGCCCAGCGTTTTTCTATTAATCTGGCCTTTTAAGG
>JBAPTX010000686.1:0-3922 GCA_049282375.1 Calditrichia bacterium | reverse complement strand
GTTCCAGGTTGTGCTTTGCCTCCAGATCATCGGGATCCAATTCCAAGGCTTTGATGTAACTGTCAATAGACTCCTGATATTTATTCAACTGATAGTAGCTGTTGCCCATATTATAGTACGCTTTTTCCTTTAAAAGCGGATCCGCGGTGGAAAGCGATTTCTGATAAGATTCCAGGGCTTCTTCATACCGCTGCTTTTTATACTGGGCTTCCGCCAGGTTGTAGTGGGCCAGCGGATTGGCGGGATCATCCAGCAGCGCATCCTGAAAATGACTCAGCGCCTGATCCCATTGCCGGTTTTCCCACGCTTTCAGCCCTTTTTTAATTTTGCCCCGGTTCAGGTCCGCCAGTGCCGGTTTTGCCGGCAGAATTGACATCAGCAATGCCGGCAGCAGTGTCCATATTATTTTCTTCATGAATAACTTACACCTGTTTTTAACTGCTTTATTTTTCTTCTTTCCCCCAGTAAAGTTTCCACCAGCAATAATAAAATTCCCAGAAGTAAAAATATTTGAAAGCGGTCTTCGAACTGGGTGAATTTCCGCGCGGTCAGTTCTTTTTCCTCCAGCGCGGAGATTTCATCATAAATTTTTTCCAGCTCGCTTTCGCCTGTGCTGGAAATATAAAATTTACCGTCGGTTTCGAAGGCAATTTTTTCCAGGGAAAGCACATCCAGGCGGGTCGTTACCACATTCCCCTCCCGGTCCTTTTTATAGCCGGTGCGGTTCCCATAGGCATCGTACTCGGGAATGGGTGCGCCCTGGGGAGAACCGATTCCAATGGTATAAATGATAACCCCTTCTTTGGCAGCTTCTTTGGCGGTTTCCAGCGGTTCGCCTTCGTGATCTTCCCCGTCGGTTATCAGGATCAGCACTTTATTTTTTATTTCCTTTTCCACATAGGAATCCATGGCTGTCTGAATAGCGCTGGCAACGGCAGTCCCCGGCCGGGGAATCATACCCGGTTCAATATCATTCAGGAACATTTTGGCGGCGCTGTAATCCAGCGTCAGCGGGCAAAGCACAAAGCTGATGCCGGAAAAGCAAATCAGGCCGATGCGGTCTCCTTCCAGCCGGTCTATGAAGGCGGAAATTTCATGCCGGGCTTTTTCCAGGCGATTTGGCGGAACATCCTCCGCCAGCATGGAGGTGCTCACATCCAGCGCCACAAAAATATCTACGCCGCGACGCTTAACTTCGGCAAGCCTGGTTCCGATTTGCGGATCTGCAAGAGCGAGTACCAGCAGGCAGTAACTGAGCAGCACCAGCACCATTTTCCAAATCTGCTTTCTGCGGCTCACCGAACGGGTTAACTGTTCCACCAACCGGTCATCCCCTAACCGCCGCAGCAGCCGGCGTTTTTTATAGAATGTCCAGACAAAAAACAGGGCCAGCAGCGGCACCAGGGCATACAGCCATAAAAATTGCGGATAGGCAAATCTTAACACATGCAAACCTTCTTTTTAAAATACAAAGCTATTTACAGAAAAATTCCCAAAGGCCTCGTCCTTCGACTGAAACTCTGGATGAAACAGTTGAAGTAACGGCTTCTCCAGTGGAGCCAGTATTTCCTTCGAAAGACTCCCCCTTGAACAATCCGCCCTAAAGCGGCCCCTTTGGGGAGACCTGCGATCTGCAATTTAACATCTCCGACTCACCCGAACTCCCATTCTGCGGTTCCATAAAATACCGGGTCAGGGCAGTTTCCGCAGCCAGCTCCCGGCAAGCACCAGTTCCAGCAGCAGCAGGGCAATCCCGGCGCCGGCATAATTCACAAACAACTCGCGGTATCTGGTGAATTCCTTTACTTCGATTTTGGTTTTTTCCAGTTGGTCAATCTGGCTGTAAATCTCACGTAATTTTTCGGTATCGGTTGCCCGAAAATACTGGCCGTTCGTTTCATTGGAGATGCGTTTGAGCAGATCCTCGTCAATTTTGACCGGCACCGGCACATACCTGCGTCCGAACAGGGGATCATCCTGCGGCATCAGAGCGGTTCCGTGTTTTCCGGCGCCGATGGTGTACACCCGCACCCCGAAGGTCTCGGCAATGTGAGCAGCGGTCTGCGGATCAACTTCCCCGGAATTATTCTGCCCATCGGTCAGCAGAATCACAACTTTGCTCTTGCTTTTGCTGTCCTTGAGCCGGGCCACCGCCGTTGCCAGGCCATTACCTATAGCGGTGCCGTCCCATTCGCGGGGGGCCACTTTTATTTTTTCCAGCAGATCTACCAGCACCCCGTAATCCAGCGTCAGCGGGCTCTGAGTAAAGGCTTCGCCGGCAAAAATAACCAGTCCGATCCGGTCATTTACCCTTCCCTGTATAAATTCCTGTGCCACTTTTTTGGCGGCTTCCAGCCGGTTATCAGGCTTAAAATCCTCCGCCAGCATGGATGAGCTGACATCCAGCACCATGATGATATCGATGCCCTCGGTGGTAATTTGCTGCTGGCGGGTGCCGGACTGGGGACGGGCCAGTCCCAGAATGAACAATGACAGCACCAGCAGACGCAAAATGTACAAGTGACGGCGGAAACGCTGACGCCAGGAAACCGGCGCATTTTTCACATATTTTAAAGTGGAATATTTGATTCGTCCCGAAAGACGGCTGCCGCGCCGCCAGAAATAATAGGCGATAAAAGGGATTATCAGCAGCAGATATAAATATTCCGGATTTGCAAAACGAAACACATGCCCTCCGAACTCAGGCTGCAGGTTTGGTGGTATCCGCCGGCGCCTCCAGAATTTCCTGCGGCTTCAGGCGGAAATCATTAAGTTTATCCTTTGATATCAGGTAAACCGAATCGTTTTGGTTTGTTGCAGCATATACTTTTTCCCCCTTTATGCTGCCGAATTTTGCTTCCAGAAGCAACTGGCTGTCCCGGAAAAGCGAGATGTGCAGAACGGGATTATCCAGCCCGTAAGTCCTGGGATTATAGGAACCATCTTTAACAAAATCTGAAATGACGGTAAAATCAAGATCAGAAAGCAGGGTGGAAACGTCACTGCTTTTCACAGTACGGCCACCGCTGTCCGGCAGCATCCATTGATTCTCCCCCTGCTTCTGCAGGGTCAGCAAAGTATCGCCGTAAGAAATCTCGATCCGGTTCACTTCATCCCGGTCGAAATCGGCAAAATCCGTACTGCGGTATTCCTTCACCGGCTTGGCAATCTCGCTTACCAGAAAGGAATCCACCTCAAAAACCGGTTTGCGGGATTCATCCCGGGCGTAAAACTTGTTATCCACTTCTTTGCTGAGAAATAATGTTTTCTGCCCCTGCTGAGGCCCCAGGGTCAACTCAACCTCATAGGGAGGGTTTTTCAATCCGTAATCCTGCAGATTTTTACCTTCTTCATCCACAAAGGCTTTAGCCCGGTTATTAGAAAGCCTGCTTAAAATTCCACTGACTTTTCCGGCATCGGCAGGCCGGTTAATATTAACAAGAGTCCATTTACCGGCACCGGTTTTTTCGAACTGCAGATCTTCTCCGGGACGCTTTATACGCACTCCGCGTACATCAGATTGGGTAAACTGCAGAATGCTTTTATCGCGCAGATCAAACAGCTTTTTCTGGAAACCGGTTTTTATGCTTTGATTCACGGTAAATACCGTACTGTCATTCCGATGAGCAAAAACCTGAGCGCCCACAGGCGTTTTGTCCCCGAACCAGATAGAATCGGTAACACCCTCCGCTGTTTCCAACTGCAGGAAAATCTGGGTCGGCCCGAAACCATAGTTCATCCGCTCCTGACGATCCACCGTGAATACATTTTCTTTGGTGGCAGATAACAGGCTGCTCAGCATGGATTTCACCGTACTCTGATCCGCCTGGGTGTAAACGGGTTCGGTAATCCGCCATTCATTCTGAATTTTCTTTAAAGTGAATTCTTCCCGGGCGTTTCTGATTTTAATGACTTTAATGCT
>JBAPTX010000685.1:0-2786 GCA_049282375.1 Calditrichia bacterium | reverse complement strand
GTTCAATTCTGGCGCTCACCGCTACGACCACGGCTTTCGGGATAATGGACTGGCAGTTGGGGTTTGTTTTAACCATTCTGCTGGGGCTGATTGTGGGTGCTGCTGCCGGATTCCTAAATGGCGTTTTAACTTCCTGGGGAAAAATTCAGTCCTTTATCGCAACCCTGGCAATGATGACCGCCGCCCGCGGATTCGCCCTTTTCATCTCGGGCAACAATTCGCGGAATATCGGGTTTGGCGAAGGCGCAGCACCCGGCATCTTTAAGGTTTTCACCGCTTCATTCCTGGGTATTCCTTTTCCGGTGTTTATCTTTGTGTTTGTTACGGTTCTGTTTACAGTGGTTTTGCGTAAAATGCGGCTGGGGCGGCACATTTATGCCATTGGCAGTAATGAAGAAGCGGCCAGGCTCGCGGGACTGCGGGTCAACTGGATCCGCACCGCTGCCTTTATGTTCTCCGGCTTACTGGCGGGGCTGGCAGGCATTATTCATGCCGCACAGCTTTATCAGGGCAATCCCAACGACGGTGTCGGGTTCGAACTGGATGCCATTGCTGCGGTGGTAATCGGCGGCACCAGTCTGATGGGCGGACGCGGCACCATGGAGGGCACTTTTGCCGGCGTATTGATTATCGGGCTGCTCAGCAACATTCTGGGCCTTCACGGAGTGCAGAAGGATTTTCAATTAATGCTGAAAGGAGCGATTATTGTTGCGGCGGTGCTGCTGCAGGAACGCCAATGGCGGTTTACCTTTTATGGAAAAAGAAATACCAAAAAGAAATAATCTGTTCTGCCCGGGAATGAACAACGAATTCTCTTATTCGATTCTCAGGTAAATGGGGCGGTTTATACCCCCGCCGCCAAAAATATCCACTACCTGCAGGGCCAGTAAGTTCTCCTTGCCGTATTCCAGAAACTCACTGATATCGGTTTCAGTCTGGGTAGTGAACACGGTTTTATCATGTTCGGTAAAACTGCCGTGCAGAGCCACCACTTTACCGTTTACCCACAGCCGGTAGGCATCATCCACACCTTCCGCCACCAGCACAACTTTACGTTTTTGCCAATCGGCCGGAATATCCATCTGCTTGCGGTACCACGCCATCCCATCGTAATCCACACCCTGTCCTTCCCACATGCGTCCTGCCAGCAGGACCTGCCAGCCGGTATCGGCAAAAGCAGTTTGTCCCCATCCCAGCGAATCGCCCTTTTGCCCGGGATCGATTTTGAACCGCCATTCGTCGGTCAGCATCACAATCTTGTTGGTCTTTGCCACTGCCAGATTTTTTAAATCTGCCGGATTCAGGCGGGTTTGCGGAAAAGAGCGTCCGGTTTTGTTTTCCCATGCATCCGCCCAGCCCAGCATTCGGCCCAGCAGCCACTGACCGGCCTCGCTGGTGTGATCTAAAGAACTGGCAATCAGCAGTCCGTTTCCCACCCGGGTGGCAAATAATTGATCGTGGATTTCCACATTATCTCTCCCGTGAATATTGAACAATCGCAGCAGCGGCTCTACTTTTTCATTGATTTTCAGATTTTCTGTGGGTATAGCTTCCGCTTTGCTCTGAGTCAGGTCGAACATCTGCAGCGAAAGCAGGTGGTCGCGTTCCTGTGCACTCAGCGGACCTGCGGGCGGCGCTAAAACAGCATCTCCCCAGAACATGTGCGGCTGGCTTTTCAGGGCGCCCGGCCAGCGGCTGCTGATCAGCAAAACCCGGCCGCCGGCTGCCAGATAATCTACCATCTGGTAAGTTAAAACATTGGTAACCAGCACCGATCCGCTGGGAAGATGAACAAGGCCGGATTCTTCCGTTTCCCGGGCATTGATCCAGCCGGAGAACAGTTTACTCAAATCGCTGTATCCGCCTTTCAGATAATAAAGGGTCAGGGAATTGTTGATTTTCAGGCCCCATGCCGGATCCCATCTTTTCAGCTCCGGCGCCAGTTCAATAATCGGCTGTTCCGGATTGCGATTTTTAACTTCCGCTGCCGTCACGGGCGGTTGCAGATCGGGACGCAGCCAGTCCCAGTCGGCTGCATTCCAGTGCGGCCGCTGCACTTCGTCATATAATCCGCTGAAAATACCGGGAACATTGCGGCCGATAAAAACGGTCCAGCCGGCATATTGAGAATCGGCATACATCAGGCTGATCTGGAACTTGCGGAATTCCAGCGCATAGCGTCGGCTCTGCGGGATCAGGTAATCACGGATAATGTCCTCTTCCCCCAAATTCCGATTGTAACGGGACCGTAAATCCTGTTCCACTTTCTGCATGGATTCGTAGGCGGCAGGAAACCAGTACGGGTAATTATCGCCATTATGGGGCTGATCCGTGCCGGTCAGTCCCCCCGGCAGCGGCTCGTATTCATTCACCCGGGCAAGCGCTTCCAGGTCCGGCCAGATGCTGCCGGCCATACTTTCCCCTATGATATAAGGTTTTTCCGGCATTTCGTTTAGCTTCTCCGGCAGACTCAGCAGCATGTGCCGAGCCCAGCGGTCGTTATTCCAGTAATTATCTTCACCGTACCACTGGGTCAGCTTTTCATTGCTGAGCCAGAACCATGAGCTGTTGTCCTGCACGGGTGTGTCGGTCATTTCATGGGTCAGACTGACCAACTCGCCCATCACTTCCTGATCTTTCACTCCCGCCTCAACGGAGATGCTGCGAAGAATGATGGAAGGATGATGCCGGTCCCGCCGGAACCATTCCGGAAACTGACGGCGGTGGGTGGGTAATTCCGCCGGGGTAAATACGTTATGCCAGGTGGGATATTCTTCCCAGATCAG
>JBAPTX010000684.1:0-1806 GCA_049282375.1 Calditrichia bacterium | reverse complement strand
CTGCCCCGGGACTTACAGCATCCCATCGGTTTTGTTGAAGAAAAGATGATCCGGTTTGCCGTGCCGCTGCAGTATTTTCCCGACGGCCCGCTGCAGAAAGTCACAGCTTTAGTCGGCGGACAGGATGATCATGGCGCCGGGGGCGTTGGTGAATTCCGCAATGTCGGCAGAACTGCCGCTGAATGGCAGGGCGGAGGCGGGCAGGCTGAATCTGATAATCCCAATGTTTATGATATCATGCAGGGGGAGATAAAAGAATAAGTGATAAATGAAAATAGATGTCTAAATTTTTCCGTATAGCGGATAATTGTAATAATCCGGTTGATACAAGCGACTTTGCTGCGAGGGATTATGAATAATACAGGTTCCTTTTTATTGTTGAAGCCTTTCATTTAACCTTATCCGCGCTTATTTAATCAGCATCTTCTTACATGAGGACAGCCCCTTTTATTCTCCTGTTTTAAGAAAAAAGCAGAAGAACTGTCTTACCGCCTTTCTTCAAGACATTGTGCATACCAAACGAATTGATTCTGCGCATGGCGGATAACCGCCACCTGGCTTAATTCAGCCGGTGCCGGCTGAAATGCGCCATTGAAAAAAATGCGGACTATTCTCCCAAAAGCCGGCGAAAGGATGATATATAAGGCGGGACAGAAGCCCCCGCAGGTCAAAATATTACTGGCACGGCGATTGTAATATTAATTATCAGAAAGGATTTTAACTCAGGGAAATAAAATGACAGATTCATTACAAAAATCAAAGTTTACCGGCAGAATTCATTACTTTCAAGGAGGGAATACGATGCACTCAGGCCAGTCTTTCTATTCAGGCGTAAAATCGCAGCTTTTATATTTTCCGGTGTTCATCATTTTGATGCTTATCGGATTATTGGGTTGTTCGGAAGAACCGATGTCCCCCTTCAAAACATCCCCCGATATGGAACTGGTACAATCCTCCGACGGACCTATTCGTATCTTAAATGTTGATCCCCGCAAAAGCTTATTAGAAGAGCCCCGGCAGCTTTCTTCCTTGAACAGAGTTTTAAACGACAGTTCTCTTTTCTACAGGGAACAGTTCTGCGAAACCGGTCATGATGAAGAACTGAAGTTGTCAAGCGGGTTGACCGGCGAAAGTAAAGTTAAGCTGGAAAAAAATACGCTGCCGGAAAATATGACTGTCATATTCGAGTGGGGCGGCGGTGATGTTTACGAAGGTAAAATAACCAGTCGCGAATTCGGGACGGCAGTAAGCCTGAATCAGGCCGCCTCAATTCAGATTTCCTATAAAGAAGGAGACGTGACCGAGGTTGATGAAAGTACAGTCGGACTCTATATTTATAATGAATTAAACGCTGACTGGGAATTGTTAACCGGCCAGGTAGAACCGGACAAGAAGAAAGTGGTCGCCTCCCTCGGCCGGTTTGGTAAATTGAAGCTGTTTCATATAAAAAATGGGAATCGCTGTGAAATTGAAACCATCAGTAATACTGAATATCAGGCAAAGCAGTTTATTGAAGCAAAAAGAGGCGCCAAACTGAAAGTTGAAGGCCCTGATCTGGATAAAAGTTTTGTAGAATTTAAAGATCACGATCTGCCTGCAGATATGACGGTCAGTTTTAAATGGGCGGATGGCTCATTTTTTTCCGGCAAATTAACCTGTCTGGAAACCGCTTATAAAGATGTAATCTTTAACCATCCCGTGAAAATTCAGGTTTCCTACAAAAATGCGCAGTTGGCGGAGATTACAGAAGCAGGACTGGATCTGTTTCAATTCAATGCTACCACAGAAACCTGGGAGCCTTTGCAG
>JBAPTX010000683.1:0-2162 GCA_049282375.1 Calditrichia bacterium | reverse complement strand
GAACAGCACCCGCTCCACCTTTGCCGGATCCGCCTGCGAATCGTCCAGCACCGGCCTGAATTCGCCGGAAGTAAAATCCTTAACCGGACTGACGCAGCGCGGATGGCGGAGCAGGCTTTTGGGTGTGAACAGGATCAGGGGCAGGCGGAAGGGCATTTTTACCTGTCGGCGAAGCAGGTGAAATAAACTGGCAGGAGTGGTGCAATTGGCCACCAGCATATTGTTTTTAGCGCAAAGCTGCAGGAAGCGCTCCATGCGGCCGGAAGAATGCTCGGGACCCTGCCCCTCGTAACCGTGGGGCAGGTACATCACCAGTCCGTTCAGCCGCTTCCATTTGGATTCCGCACTGGAAATAAACTGATCAATAATAACCTGCGCCCCGTTGACAAAATCGCCAAACTGGGCTTCCCAGATCACCAGATCATCCGGAGCGGCGCAGGCGTAACCGTACTCGAATCCCAGTGCAGCATATTCGGATAAAATTGAATTATAGATCTGAAATTTCGCCCCATCACCGGCCACCCGTTGCAGGGGAACGTATTTTTCTTCGGTTTCTTCATTTAATAAAACGGCATGGCGATGGGAAAAAGTCCCCCGCTTGGTGTCCTGCCCGCATATCCGCACCGACACCCCCTCCTCCAGCAGAGTGCCGTAAGCCAGATATTCTCCGATTGACCAGTCCGCGGTGTTTTCTTCCAGCAGTTTTTTACGCTGGCCCTCGTATAACTTGCGGATTTTGCGAAATACTTTTTCCTCTTTGGGAATGCTTAAAACCGTTTCTCCCACCTGCAGGAGTTTCTTCTTTTCCACCGCAGTGGGCAGGGAGGATTCGAAATCAAATTCAGGATCCCGCTGCATACGGTTGCAGGTATCCATTTTGCCGTTTTTTTCCACCGGCTGATTATCATCTTTTACAACTTCCAGCCTTTCCTGCAGGGTCTCCCGGAATTTCTTCTCCATTTCTTCCGCCAGTCCCCGCTCCACACTGCCGCTCTGCAGTAAACTTTTATTATAAATTTCGCGGGGATCGGGATGTTCGGCGATAATGGAATAAAGCTTCGGCTGGGTGAAACGCGGTTCATCGCCCTCATTGTGGCCATACTTGCGGTATCCCAGCAGATCGATAAAAACATCGGTGTGGAAGAGCTGCCGGTATTCCATCGCCAGTTGAATGGCATATACCACAGCCTCCACATCATCCGCATTCACATGGAATACAGGGGAGAGCGTTACTTTTGCCACATCTGTGCAATAGGTGCTGGAGCGTCCCTCCAGATAATTGGTGGTAAACCCCAGTTGGTTATTTACAACCAGGTGAATAGTGCCCCCGGTATGAAATGCATCCGTCTGCGACATCTGAATGACTTCATAAACCACACCCTGCCCGGCAATGGAAGCATCGCCGTGAATCAGGATGGGGGCAACCCGGGTGTAATCGGATTTAAACTGCTTGTCCATTTTGGCGCGGACCATGCCTTCCACCACCGGATCCACTGCTTCCAGATGAGAGGGATTGGGGGCCAGGCTCAACTCCACTTCATGGCCCTGCCGGGTTTTCACCCGGCTGTGATAACCGAGATGATATTTTACATCTCCGGCAAATATTGAAGCGGCATAGGCATCGCCCTGGAATTCGGAAAAGATTTCGGCATAAGACTTCTGCAGGATATTTGCCAGCACATTTAGCCGTCCCCGGTGCGGCATCCCGATTACAAATTCAGAGATGCCCATTTCCGCGCCTTTCTCAATAATGGCATCCAGGCCGGCGATCAGTGTTTCGCCGCCCTGCAGTGAAAAACGCTTCTGCCCCACGTATTTGGAGTGCAGGAAATTCTCGAACACCACCGCCTGATTCAGCTTTTCCAGAATATGGCGCTTCTCTTCGATGGAAAAATCGGGCTGGTTGCGGGTTGATTCCATTTTGGCTTTCAGCCACCACAGCTTGCCCGGCTGGCGGATAAACATAAATTCCGCCCCCACTGAGCGACAGTAGGTCTGCTTTAAATGGTCAATAATATTCTGCAGGGAGGTTCGGCCAATGCCGATTTCGGCGCCGGCCTGAAATTCTTCTTCGAGATCTTTTTCATTCAAATCGAAATTATCAATTTCCAGCGTGGGCGAATATTTGCGACGGGTGCGCACCGGATTGGTCTGTGTAAAGA
>JBAPTX010000682.1:0-5390 GCA_049282375.1 Calditrichia bacterium | reverse complement strand
GCAGAGGATAGGTATGATTTTCTTCTGAACAGTAGAAATGTTATAAATTCAAATTACAGAATGATACTACTCCCGCAAAATTTTATTCCCGAGTCCGGTTTAACAAAAAACAACGATGCTAAATTTTTGGATGCGTTTCCTCAGGTATTTAAGAACCTAATCCGGATTTACAGGTCAACACCAAAGCTTGTTCCCACTGATATCGCCGCATGAATTAAACCCGAATCCCGCGGGACCAGCTTTTGCCTGCCCATCACCTTTTCCAGCGGAACGGGCACAATTTCATTGCCCTTTAAAGCAACCATTTTGTTAAAGTCCCGCTTTTCCACCAATTCCATAGCACTGACCGCAAACTGGGTTGCCAGTAAACGGTCCATTGCAGTGGGAGTCCCGCCCCGTTGCAGATGCCCCAAAATAGCGACTCTGCATTCAATATCCGTTCCTCCTTCAATCTGCTGCGCTATCTGGTGACTGACGCCCCCCAGCCGCACTTTTTCCGGGCTGTCTTCTACTACTTTATGAACCACCTGTTCTCCGCCGCGGGGCCTGGCGCCTTCGGAAACCACAACAATGCTGAAGCGTTTGCCGAAACGGCTTCTCTGCCGTACCACCTTGATAATTTCATTCACATCATAAGGGATTTCAGGTAAAAGGATAATATCGCCGCCACCGGCAATTCCCGATTCCAGCGCCAGCCATCCCGCATTACGGCCCATTACTTCCACCAGCATCACCCGGTGATGGGACTGAGCTGTGCTATGCAGACGATCAATTGCTTCTGTAGCAATCGCACGGGCGGTATCAAATCCAAAGGTGGAATCGGTTTCCATTAAATCTTTATCAATCGTCTTGGGCACTCCCACAACATTGGCCCCTTTATCGGCCAGCATGCCGGCAATGGTCATGGTACCGTCCCCACCCACCGCGATCAGGGCATCCAATCCCAAATCATTGTAAAGATCCATTGATTCATCGGATAAATCTTTTACAACAGGTTGGCCATTTTCCATTAAAATGTGAGCAAAGGGATTGGCTTTATTGCTTGAGCCCAGAATAGTGCCGCCCTGGGTAAGAATTCCTGAAACATTTTCGAAAGTTAAAAATGAAAAGCGGTTTTCAATCAGTCCCAGAAAACCATCCTGAAACCCGATAACTTCCATGCCGTAGCGCACAACTGCTGTTTTGGTAACTCCGCGAATGACCGCATTTAAGCCGGGGCAGTCTCCTCCGCCTGTCAGAATTCCGATCCGTTTTTTACTCATACCCATAAAAACTCCTTCACTTTGCTGCTTGTATTTAAAATAAATTTCAGGCCGAAAATATAGTAAGTGATGCTTCCGCTTAATAATTATTTTTGATTAATTTTTCCGACAAATCCGAAATCAGGAGGAGTTGATTCATTTTGCAAAACAAAAAAAAGCCCTCACCGGAGTGAAGGCTTTTTCAAAAGGTGGGAATAAGATTTTTATTTTTCCGGGATTGAAAAAGCGACAAAAATCTTTGCTTCCCCGCGTTGTACATAAAACAGCACCGAATCCCCTGCTTTCAGGTCTTCAATCATTTTATTATAATCTTTTGCATTATCCACTTCTTTACGGTTAACAGAGAGGATAACATCGCCCGGCCGGAGCCCGGATTCCATGGCAATGCTGCCCTGTTCCACATCCGTCACTACCACGCCATCGCTGGTTTGTAACTGGAACTGGCGCCGCATCTCCGAAGAATTGTCCGCAACCTGAATACCCACTTTTTCATTGCGCTGCTGTTTTTCCGCCATAGGCTGCTGATCTTCCGGCAGTTCACCTAATGTTACATCAATATTTCTGGATTTTCCGTCACGGATTATTTTAAGGTCAACTTTGCTGCCCGGACCGGCAGAAGCAATCCGCGTACGCAGTTCGGCAGTATTATCCACTTTCCGGCCATTCAGCTCTAAAATAACATCTTCCGCTTTTAAACCTGCTTTTTTCGCAGGGGTATTTTCCTGCACGCCGGAAATCAGGACCCCGGTTGGCCTGTCCAGCCCCAGAGCCCGGGCCAAATCCGGATTTACATTCTGAATACTGACGCCCAGCCACCCGCGCATGACCCGGCCTTTTTCAAGAATATCTTTCATCACTTTGCGCGCAAGATTTGAAGGAATGGCAAAACCAATTCCCATATTCCCGCCGGTGCGGGAAGCGATAGCAGAATTAATACCTACCAGTTGACCCCGGAGATTAACCAGAGCACCGCCTGAATTTCCGGGATTAATGGCGGCGTCTGTCTGGATAAAATCTTCATATTGTTCTGCACTGAACAACCCTGTTCGCCCTTTTGCGCTGATAATTCCTGAGGTCACTGTATGTGCCAGATTCTGGGATAAAGGGGAGCCGATGGCAAGCACCCATTCCCCCACTCTTGCTTCTTCGGAATTTCCAAACTGAATTGCAGGTGTGTTCTTTGCATCAATCTTTAAAACCGCAAGATCGGTTGCAGGGTCGGTCCCCTTGATTTCGGCATCAAATTCAGATCCGTCCATCAGGCGGATCACGATCTTATCTGCATCTTCCACAACGTGATTGTTGGTAATCACTACTCCATCGGACGAAACAATGACGCCGGACCCGAGGCCTCTCTGTACCCGTTCCTGATTTGGATTATCCGGCACACCGAAAAATCGGCGGAAAAACTCATCATTAAAAGGTAACTGCTGGAATTGGGAACCCATCTGGATTGTTTTTTCAGTTGTAATGGTAACAACGGATTCATTGACCATTTCCGCCACATTGGCGAAAGTTTGACTGATCTGCTGTAAGTCGCGAACACCCGGATCCGTTTGGGGATCGAATGTATCACGGAAGGGAACAGTCTGTGGCGAGGCATCGGCATGGCTGTTCAAATTCAAGTTGAATTCTGCAGATAAACCAAGCCCGATAATCACACCGAAAAGGATAAACAATAACCCGAATCGATAAGCTTTTGTTTTGTTCATTATGGATATCTCCCCAGTAAGTTTGATTGTAAAACTCTATAAAAATCATCAGGTTTCCGGGTGACAGAATTTTTATTTAACCGGGTTATTTTCATCATTTTGGAGAATCCGATTTTCATTTTTTTCTTCCCGGAAAATGATTTTTTCCTGATCGGAATCCACGAGAACTTTTCCGCCGCGGGCAAAGTGCCCGGCCAGAATTTCCATTGCCAGCGGATCCATCACTTCTTTCTGGATAACCCGCTTTAAAGGCCGTGCTCCGAATGCCGGATCATATCCGATTTTTGCAAGAAATTCTTTTGCCTTTTCACTTACAGTGAGGTCAAGCTGCTGTTCCTGCAGCATTTTACGAAGCAACTCAACCTGAAGTGAAACCACTTCCTTCAAATCATCGCGGGTAAGGCCATGGAAAACAATGACTTCATCTATCCGGTTCAGAAACTCCGGTTTTAACTGCTGCTGCAGCAACTTAGTCACTTCCCGGCGGATCTGGTTATTCACTTCATCCCGGTTGGCCTCAGTAATGGACTGCGACTTTTCCAGTATAAAATGCGCACCGATATTAGAAGTCATGATGATAATTGTATTTTTAAAATTGACCACATGACCCTTGTTATCCGTTAAGCGCCCGTCATCCAGCACCTGGAGTAAAACATTGAATACTTCGGGATGCGCCTTTTCGATTTCGTCCAACAGCACAACCGAATAGGGTTTCCTGCGGACAGCTTCTGTTAACTGCCCTCCTTCGTCATACCCGACATAGCCGGGCGGGGCGCCGATCAGTCGCGAGACTGCATGGCGTTCCATATATTCGGACATATCAATGCGGACCATGGCATTTTCATCATCAAAAAGGAATTGGGCCAGCGTGCGCGCAAGCTCGGTTTTTCCCACACCCGTAGGACCCATAAATATGAAGGATCCAATTGGCCTGTTTTTGTCGGCCAAGCCGGCGCGGGAACGCCGGATGGCATTTGCCACGGCAGTGATAGCGGTTTTCTGCCCGACAACCCGTTCGGACAGCTTGTCTTCGATCTTCAATAACTTTTCACGCTCACTTTCCATCATTCTGGAAACCGGTACGCCCGTCCAGCGGCTGACAATTTCCGCAACATCTTCGTCATCCACTTCTTCCTTCAGCATCTTTTTATCTTTCTGGATATCCAGTAAGCGCTGATTGGCTTCCGTTATTATTTTTTCCAGACGGGGAATTTCACCATACTTCAATTCTGCTACCCGGTTCAGCCGTCCTTCCCGTTCCGCCTTTTCCATTTCAATACGGATTTTATCAATCAGCGATTTAGTTTCGCGTATTTGCTGAATTTTTTCCTTTTCCAGCCGCCAGTGGGCTTCCAGTGAATCCCTTTGTTCTTTCAGGTTGGCAAGTTCTCCTTTAATCCGGCTGCGCCGTTCTTCAGAAATTTCATCCTTTTCTTTTTTAAGGGCCACCTGTTCAATTTCCAACTGCTTTATCCGTCGCTGGATTTCATCCAGTTCTTCCGGCATTGAATTTATTTCAATTCGCAGCCGGGAGGCGGCTTCATCAATCAGATCAATGGCCTTGTCGGGCAAAAAACGGTCTGTGATATAACGATGGGAAAGTGTTGCAGCGGCTACCAGTGCGGCATCTGTAATCCGGACCCCATGGTGGACTTCATATTTTTCTTTTAATCCGCGCAGAATCGAGACTGTATCGGCAACCGATGGCTGATCGACCAGAATGGGCTGAAAACGGCGCTCCAGTGCTGCATCCTTTTCAATATACTTGCGGTATTCATCAACAGTGGTAGCACCAATGCAGCGCAATTCGCCGCGGGCAAGCGCCGGCTTAAGCATGTTGGAGGCATCAATGGCACCTTCGGCTGCACCGGCTCCTACCAGCGTGTGCAATTCGTCAATGAAAAGAATGACCTGTCCATCGGATTCCTGCACTTCCTTCAACACAGCCTTCAAACGGTCTTCAAACTCGCCCCTGAATTTGGCGCCGGCAATAAGCGAACCCATATCCAAGGCAACCACTTTTTTATCTTTCAGGTTTTCCGGAATATCGCCTTTTATCACCCGTTGGGCAATTCCTTCCACAATGGCCGTTTTCCCGACACCGGGATCGCCGATTAAAACCGGATTGTTTTTAGTACGACGGGAAAGCACCTGCAAGACCCGCCGGATTTCCTCGTCCCGTCCAATTACCGGATCGAGTTTTCCCTGCCGGGAGGCTTCCGTCAGATCTCGGGCATAACGGGAGAGAGCCATGTACTTTCCTTCGGGATTCTGATCCGTAACCCGCTGCTTCCCCCGAACATCTTTTAAGGCCTGTAAAATGTTAGGTTTGGTAACTTCCAATGGATTTAAGATACCGTATACAGCACTCCCCTGCAGTTCGGCCATTGACAGCAGTAAATGTTCGGTAGAGACA
>JBAPTX010000681.1:0-9151 GCA_049282375.1 Calditrichia bacterium | reverse complement strand
GTTCAATTCCACCAGGCCATCCATCCGGTAAAGAGAATCCACAATGGTATCGGAAATGGAATCAGCCACTTTATCAGGATGTCCTTCCGAAACCGATTCCGAAGTGAATAGAAAAGATTTTTGCATTCGCTAACTCCTTCTTTAATTCATACAAAAAAAATCCCCTGCCAAAAGCCAGGGGTTTTATTAGTAACTGCCATGCTTTTTAGCATTTTTTTAATGTGGCTGCAATATGCCGCAAATCACCACTATGGACTCTAAAAACTGATTTTAATTTAACGGTGCTGTTCCACCTCCGCAACTCTTTTCCAATACACCGGGCGGGTGAATTCTGTGTTTTACTACACCGGTAATTCTTCCTTGGGATCACGCGTCATCAAATCTCGGACAGCAAGTTCCGGATTTTTCTGGTGGAACAGAACCTGATAAACCTGCTCGGATATGGGCATTTCCACCTGATATTTTTTCTGAAGCTGATGAACGGAGCGGGTTGTGCGAACCCCTTCGGCGACCATCACCATTTTATCGAGAATACTCTGCAACGATTTCCCTTTTCCGATTTCTTCGCCAACGAACCGGTTACGGCTGTGCCGGCTCATGCAGGTGACGATAAGGTCTCCCATACCGGAAAGCCCCGAAAAAGTCGGCAGGTGCGCCCCCATTTCCATGCCCAGCCGCGTCATCTCGACCAGCGCCCGGGTCATTAAAGCCGCTTTTGTATTATCACCAAATCCGGCGCCGTCAGCAATTCCGGCGGCAATGGCGATCACATTTTTCAAAGAGCCGCCCAGTTCCACTCCGGAAATATCGCTGCTTGAATAGACCCGGAACGTATCGGTGCGGAAAATTTCCCGCACCCGCCGCGCGGTTTTCAAATTGCGGCTTGCCGCAACTACAGCGGTCGCAACCCCCTGTGAGACTTCTTCGGCGTGGCTGGGGCCTGATAATGTGGCAATACGATCCGGATCAACCCCGCTTTCCTCTTCTATCACCTGCGACATGCGCATCAAACTGTCATTCTCAATCCCTTTTGCCACATTAATGAACAACTTGTGCTGCAGTTTTTTCTGCGGTACTCTCTTTAAAACTGAGCGCACCGTATGGGAGGGAACCGCCAGAACCAGGTGTTCGGCAAAGACAACTGCTTCTTCCAAATCATGGGTAAGGCGCAGGGAATCGGGAAGTTTAACTCCGGGTAAATAGACGCTGTTAACGCGCTCCCGCTGCATGGCACTAAATTGTTCGGCTTCGTACACGTACAGCATGACCTTGTGCCCGTTATTGGCCAGCAGAACAGCCAGGGTCGTCCCCCAGCTTCCCGCTCCGATAACCGATATTTGATAATCCATAGTTTTGTCCTCAGCCGGCGGCAACATCCTGAACTGATTTGCCGGTCAGAATGTGCAGAATTTCCTGATATTTTTTAGATGTATTTTGCACAATATCAGGTGGAAGCTGCGGTGGCGGTGGTGTTTTTCCCCAGGAAAGGCTTTCCAGATAATCCCGCAGATACTGCTTATCCAGGCTGGGCTGGTTTTTGCCGGGGGCATATTGGGAAGCCGGCCAGAAACGGGAAGAATCCGGTGTCAGGACTTCATCAATCAGGATGATCTCTTTATCCATCAGACCAAATTCAAATTTGGTATCCGCGATAATGATCCCATGCTTTTCGGCAATGGCGGCGCCCTGATTGTAAATTGCCAGACTGATCATCTTCAGCCGTTTGCTGACATCCGCACCAATCAGATCTTTCATCTTATCGAAAGTGATATTTTCATCATGTCCTTCCTCGGCTTTGGTGCTGGGAGTGAAGAGAGGCGTGGGCAAACGGCTGGAATTCTGCAGACCGGTTTCTAACTTCTGCCCGTGAATGTTGCCGTTTTTCTGATATTCCTTCCAGCCCGAACCTGCCAGATATCCGCGGACAATACATTCTACCGGGAAAGGGCTGGCCTTTTTTACCAGCATAGACCTTCCGGTCAAAACTTCTTTATGATCCCGGAATACCGCCGGGAAGTCACTGACTTGATCGCTGACAAAATGATTTTCAATGATATCACCGGTTTTATCGAACCAGAATTTTGAAATCTGAGTCAGCACGATTCCTTTATAGGGGATTGCTTCATCCATAACCACATCAAAGGCCGAAATGCGGTCTGTGGTTACAATCAGCAGGAATTCTCCGGCATCATAAATATCCCGCACCTTGCCCCGATTTATCAGATGAGCCCCGGGTATGTTCGTCTCTTTGACAATATTCACCATGGCATCTCCCTTAAGATTTTTTAAATTGAATTTTATTTTCAGTCCCGTTTAACAGGCGGCCCACATTGCTGCGGTGGGTAAAAAGGATCAGCAGCGGAATAAATAGGCTGAAAATTAACAAAGTTGTAGAAACGGGCTGATCAAAAATAAAATATTTGCCAAGCAGATAAAGGGGAATGGATAAGGAGGCCAGAATAGAACCCAGGGATACGTAGCGGGACAAACCAAATGCCAAAATAAATACCACCAGCCCGAACAGCACTGCATAGGGCACAATTCCGATAATCATTCCCGCTCCGGTCCCCACCCCTTTTCCTCCTTTGAACCCGGCAAAAACAGTCCAGATATGCCCGAAAACCGCTGCCAGGCCGGCGGTAATTTTCAGAACATCAACATCCACGGGCAGGGCACCGACCGCTATTCGGTAAATCAGCAGAGTGGCAAGCAGCCCTTTTCCCATATCGAACAGAAGTACGAAAAGACCGGCTTTCCAGCCCAGCACCCGGAATACATTTGTGGCACCGGCGTTCCCGCTGCCGTGTTCGCGCACATCAATTCCGCGTAACATCCTGCCGGTAATAATGGCGGTGGGAATAGAACCTGCCAGATAAGATAACAGGATCATGATAATAAAAATCAGCATTTAAGCTCCACGGCATAACCTGAAAAGCAGCCCTAAAATAAATACAAAGCTGTAATTATTCAACCCAATTGCAACAAATCAGCCGATTAAAATATTGCACATTTCATTTCAGCGCCAGTACATTCCGCATGGGCCGGTTGCCCGGTTAGAAAACGATAAATCAAAAAAAAGTTTACAATGCTGAAAACACCCAATCCTGCTGATAGTCGCAGTATTGAGATTCAACCGGGGATTATCCGGGGCTTTCTCAACGTGCCGCCCTCCAAAAGCATCACTCACCGGCTGATGGTTATGGCGGCGCTTTCCAGTGCAAAATGCAGAATTATCCAGCCGCTGAATAGTGAGGATACCCGGCTGACCCTGCAGGGGCTGCAGCAGATGGGTTATGAAGCAAAGTGGGAAACAAATGTTCTGATTTTCAGCGGAAAATATAGTCCGCCGGCGTCACCTGTAATCCTGCAGGCTGGGAATTCCGGCACCACCGCCCGCCTGTTAACCGCAGTGGCCGCTCTGCGGCAGTATTCAGTACGAATAGAAGGAAGTGAGCGCCTGCATCAGCGGCCGGCAGCCCCGTTAACCGCTGCCCTGCGGAAACTGGGAGCAGAGATTTCGGATACCGCCGGCCATTACCCTCTGCAAATCCGTAAAGGCGTGCAAAGGGGCGGCACCGTTAAGGTGGACGCATCCCAAAGTTCTCAATTTTTATCGGCATTGTACCTGATTGCACCCTTACTCCCGGAGGGACTAAAAATCATTCCTGAGGGAAAAGTGGTGTCCCGTCCTTATACGGAATTAACACTTGCGTTAATGACGAAGCACGGCATCCGTTTGAAACAAACCGGCCGAATTGCAGATATTCCAGGCGGCCAGGCATATGGTTCAATTGAAATGGTTGTGGAAGGGGATTACTCCAGCGCTGCCTTTTTTATTTGCGGCGCTGCCCTTTCCGGCGGAGAAATAACCATTGGTAACCTGCCCCGGCATTCTGTGCAGGGAGATAAAAAAATTATCGAAATCATCCGTGCTGCGGGCGGGCAGGCAGATTTCGGGTCCGGCGGCCTTTCCATCAGGGGCGGTTCTTTACACGGAGTAGAGCCGGATATGGCGGATATACCGGACCTGGTGCCGCCCACAGCGGTGATGCTTTTATTTGCAAAGGGAAGTTCATGTTTGAAAAATGTGGCTCATCTTCGCCATAAAGAATCGGACCGGCTGCTGGCGCTGCAGGAAAACATCCGCCGGCTGGGTGCAAATGCAGAAATCCGGGGAAACGATTTTTTTATTTTTCCTGGCGCCATGAAGGGCTGCAAACTGCCGTCTTACGGAGACCATCGCATTGCCATGAGCTTTGCCCTGGCCGGTTTAAAAATACCGGGAATTCTCATTGAGGAACCGGAGTGCGTGGCAAAATCATACCCGGATTTCTGGCAGCACCTGCAGGATACCCGTTGATTCAGGGCCACTAAATATCAAAAGTTATTTTAGCAGGATTATTACCGGAAAAGCGGAGCAATGAAAATGAGCGGAAATTCCATCGGGGAAATTTTTAAAATCATGACCTTCGGGGAGAGTCACGGCCCCTGGATCGGCGTGGTGATTGACGGTGTTCAGCCGGGGCTGGAACTGGGTTCAGTTGCAATTCAGCAGGAACTGCAGCGGCGGCGGCCGGGACAGAGCCACTTGACAAGCAGCCGTTCCGAGCCGGACAGCGCCCGCATCATCAGCGGCATTTTTGAGGGAAAAACCACCGGCACACCCATTTGTATTCTCATTGAAAACCAGGATCAAAGGTCGAAAGATTACCGCCATCTTAAAAATATTTTACGTCCCGGGCATGCCGCTTTCGGTTATCTGCAAAAATACGGCATATTCGATTACAGAGGCGGCGGCCGCGCCAGCGGACGGGAAACTGCAACGAGAGTGGCAGCCGGTGCGGTGGCAAAACAATTCCTGCAGCAGCGGAATATTCAGATAATTGCCTATACCAGGCAAATCGGTCAAATTAAAATTAAAACTGTGGACTTAAATCAAATTGAAAAAAATGAAGTACGCGCTCCGGATGCCCATGCAGCGGCTCAAATGATCGCTGCTATTGAGCAGGCTCGCAGTGAAGGAGACAGTCTGGGCGGCATTGTGGAAATCATTGTACAAAACTGCCCTGCCGGTTTGGGTGAACCGGTTTTTGAAAAACTGGAGGCGGAACTTGCCCGCGCACTGATGTCCATCGGCGCCGTGAAAGGGGTGGAGGTTGGCAGCGGTTTCCGGCTGGGTGAAATGCGTGGCAGTGAGGCCAATGATCTGTTTTATTTTTCAGAAAAAGAAGGGAAATTCCGCACCCGCAGCAACCATGCCGGCGGCGTACTCGGCGGTATTTCCAGCGGCGAGGATTTGCTGCTGCGCATTGCTGTTAAACCTCCCTCCTCCATTAATAAACCGCAGCAGACAGCGGATCTGCAGGGAAATCCGGTTGAATATAAGACCGGCGGCCGCCACGATCCATGTATCTGTCCCCGCGTTGTGCCGGTGGCGGAAGCCATGACAGCCCTGGTTCTGATTGATATGCTGCTTCTGCAGGAACGGATTCAGAAAAACGGGGAAAAGGAAGGGGTTCTTCAAAAAATAGATACAATTGACCGGGAATTGCTGCTGCTGATGGCACGTCGGCAGAAACTGCAGCAGCAGATTTCAGGAACAACAAAAGCGGGGTTTAAAGAAGATTGCGAAAAACTGGCGGATACAATCGGACTGCCGCAGGATTTCTGCCGTCATTGGCAGGAATTTTTGGACAGGTCCCAAGAACCGGATTAACCCATAAACATCCAGTTGGGTCAAAGGGCCAATTGTTGCCCCCTGCTTTCAGGAAGACTATTTTATTTTTTTCCGGTAGGCGTCCATTACCAGAGATTCCAGCATCTCCTTCTGGGCGGGATCTTCCACTTTTACAGTATCGATATATTTCCCGGTTTTGGCCCGCTCGGAGGGCATTCCGACAAAAAATCCATTATCTTCCTCAATCACTTTAAATCCTTTGATAATGAACCCTTCACTGGTGCGGATATCCACTTTGGCTTTGATTTTTCCCGCGCTTACCAGCCGAATAGCGCTTACTTCCATTTTAATCTCCCTGTTTAAATAATCCCTATTTTATCGCTGTTCAGCCAGCCGCTTTTGCCGTCCGGCAGGCTGATTTTCATCCAGGTGTCCCGTTGTTCTTCCAGTTCCACCGTAACTCCCTCATGCAGTACAAAGACCTGTGTGCTGTTATCGTCCGGCGCACTGAAAACCGAAGCAGCAGGTTCCAGTAAAACCGCCTGCCGGTTGGAATGATAATCCTGAAAGCGGATCAGCAGGATATAGGCCCAGAACAGCATCACAATTCCCGTGATACCGGCCAGCCATAGCAATCCCCGGCGCAACCCCCACGAGCGGGTGAAAAAACGCAGGATAATAAAAAGAATGACGACCGTAAAGAGCGATAAAACCAGATAAGTCAGATTATAGATGGAAAAGAAATATTTAACTTCATCCCACCATTCAAAAAGAAAAAACCGTTCCGGCATTTTAATCCGGTCGATCACCTTCAGATTGGCAATTTCCAGATTATACTGAATATCCGGGTCCCGCGGGTTGAGTTTTTTGGCCTTATTGTAAAACAGGATTGCCTCTCCAATCTCATTCCGGCGATAGTAACTGTTCCCCAGATTGTAATAGAGATCGGCGCTCTGATAACCCTGATTGAGAATTTGCCGGTAGAGATCGATGGCGGCGGCATAGTTTTCCGCCCGATAGGCGGCATTTGCCTGCTGAAATGTGGACTGTATTTCATCCCTTTCCGCTGCTGCAAAATCCGGCAGCAGGATTAAAATCAAAATCAATATCAATAATACTGATTTTAATAGAGAGAATGGGGAAACCGGTGAAACAGGATTATTTTTGGAAAAATTCAATTTACTTTTCATAAAGTAATTTTAACTCAAGGCTTTTTAGTGGAACAGTAAACAACGATTTCCGACCGGATAATCGCCTTTTTTAAAAATATTTTTCCAGCCGCACCAGAATCATTTCCGCTTTTTCATAAGACTTTTTCATGTCCTCATCTGCGGCGCCGGAAGAGGAAAAACGGCGAAAATCCGCTTCATCCATTAAATTAAAAAAATCGTTCTGCAGTGATTCATCCACCTGGCGCTGTTGTAAAACTTGCTGAATATGGCTTCGTACCAGCCCGGCCGCCGGCCGGTTGGTTTTATCCGCAATAAAACCGATCAGCGCCTGTGCAATTGCCCCGTAAAAAGCGCCAGAATTGTTCTGCTTCCAGTGGTCCTTCGCTTCCTGCAAACGCTTTTGGGCCTGCCGTCTTGCTTTCCGGCTGCGGGCGTATTCCACATTGCTGCTCATTTTTTCCAGATGAGAATAGTAAGACCATGCGGAGACCATTGCCGCAAGCGGTAACACCAGCCAGAGATAAAACCACCAGGACCGATAAGGCACTGCTCCAATGGGACGGAATTCGGGTGACCGTTCTTTTATGAAACGAATATCACTGCCCAGCAGACGGACTTCTTCCTTGGAAAGCACAGTTCCGCTGCCGGCGCTGAGGGAGGGTTCGCTGCCCTTTTCCACCTCAACCGGGAATGCAGGTGCCTGCAGGGTATGATACTGTCGATCATCCGGATTAAAGTAAGTGAGTGCAAAGGGCTTAATCCGGAAACTGCCCGGAACCCGCGGAATTAACACATATTCAAAATCTTTGCTGCTGGTTATATAAGCACCGCTTTTATTGGTGGAAACATTCACTTTAGGGTCATAAACTTCAAAGTCGGCGGGAAACTCAACCGGCAAATTTTCCAGGAATTTCAGTAAACCCCGGCCATTGATATGCACTTTGTAGCTCATGGCCTGATTGGTGCGGGCATCCCCTTCCGCCAGGCTTGCCGACATTTCATAGCTGCCCACTAAACCGGTAAACCCTTCCGGTTTTCCTTCCGCCGGCAGCGGTAAAATATTGAGATTGATGGTCTGGGAACTGATTTTCTTTTCCACCACCTGGCCGAACGGATCATTGAAAAAATCAAAAGGATCGCGGGAGCGCTTCCGGATAACTGTTTCAATGCGCATCACCAGCGGTGAAACAGTTATTTTCCCGGCGCGGGAAGGAAAAACGGCAATCTTTTTTATATCGGCCACATTGTAGCGCTGCCCGTTCAGCACCTGCGTGTAAACACGGGTATTTCGCGGCAGCGGGTATTCCTCCACCCAGGTACCGACCGCTTCCGGCAGATTCAGCACTTCATTCTGGCTGATCTGCGTTTGAAAATAGATGCGGTAAGTCAGGGTTACTTCTTCATTAATGTAGGCGGTTCGCTTGGAGGGGATTACCCGCAGGAATATTTTATCAGAAAGATCAACATCTTCATTGCCGGGGCGGACTGCATCGTCCTGCTGCGGCTGCGGGGAACCGGCCCCTTTCTGCACCACCACTTTAATGGCATCGGACTGATAGGTTTTACCCTTGTATGTCACAGTAGCAGGTTTAATCCGGAATTCACCGGTTTCCCTCGGCATCAGTGCCACCGTATAGGTCTTGCTGGCCTGAATGTCAAAATTGATGATCTGAAATGAAGAGGAGGTGCCGGGACCGCCAACAACGGCAAAATTCTCAAAATCCGGCAACTGAATATCGGGCAGGCTCTGGGTTTTGCCGGAAACGGTGACTTCATAGGTGAACCGTTCGTCCTCCATAACCGGATTTCGGTCCACCTCTGCTGAAATGGATAAATCCTGTGCGGATGCCGCTGCTATAATTCCTGAAAAGAGCAGGAACAGTATCTGCATTCCGGGAAATCTGCCCATTACCAGTCCTTTTCCACCTGCCGTTTTCCTGCCGGCTGCGGGATCCGCCGCAGGTCCTGATTCTCTTTATCCTTACTGCGCAGCGCCTGCAGAATGCGTTCCGCTTCCTCTTTGCTTAATTCTTTTTTATCCTGCCCCTGCTGCATTTGCTGCTGCTGTTTCTGCTCCTGATTTTCTTCACCTTCTGTTTCCTGTGCCTGTTGTTGTTGGTCCTGGTTCTGCTGTTCCTGATTCTGCTGGTCTTTCTGCTGCTTTTCCTGCTGTGCTTGCTGCTGTTCTTGTTGTTCCTGTTGTTGAGACTGCTGCTGGTTTTCCTGATCGTCCTGCTGCTGATTTTGTTGCTGGTCCTGCTGCTGCTGATTCTGCTGATTCTGTTGCTGATTATTCATGGGC
>JBAPTX010000680.1:0-4545 GCA_049282375.1 Calditrichia bacterium | reverse complement strand
ATCATTCCCCACGCCAGTTGTTTGATCCGCAATTGAATATTCTGATGGGCACATCCTACCTTTCCGGTTTACTGAACCGTTTTAACGGCAGCCTGGTTATGGCGCTGGCCGCTTACAATGCCGGCCCGCACAGGGTGGAACGCTGGAAAAAGATTTATGACTGGAAAGACAGTGAGCTCTTTATGGAGAATCTGGCTTTTGAACAGACACGGGTTTATGTACGAACGGGCTTGAAATATTTGCTCATTTACAAAACTTTTTTGTATCCCGGTCAAGTTCCCCCGGAAGTTGGGGATTATTCGATCCCTTTGTCACAAACTTTTCAAAATTCCGCTGAGAAGCTCTAAGTATTGAAAAAACTTGCATTTTGGAATGGTGCTGAATATATTTTAAATCGCACTTAGGAGTTAGAGGTTATGCGTCGGCAAATAATATTATTACTCATCATAAATATAATTAGCGTATCTTCTCTGGTTTTTGCATCGGAACCCTTCGAATGGCCCCATGCTGAAGAGTTATCCATCGAAATGGGTTTTTGGACGGCTGTTTTTACAGAATACAACAGCAACCAATATCTGATTCATGATTCCCGCAATTTGCAGCGGATTTTCCAGGTTGTCAGCTTCGACCCTTCCGTTTCGGAGGCGAATCAAAAAGCCCGGTTAAAAAAAATGCGGGAAGAGTTACAGACATCATTAAAAGAGATTGCCGATAAACTTGGCAGCGGAAAACTTTTTAGCAAAAATGAGCAGCAAATATTAAAAACGTTCGGTGATAAGGTTTCCCCCTCACGATTAAGAACGGCTTCCCGGCATTTACGCATCCAGCAGGGCATGCGTGAAAAATTTGCCGCAGGACTGGCCCGTTCCCAGCCTTATCTGCCAATCATCCGGCAGGTATTCAGGGAAGAGAATTTGCCGGAAGAATTGTCCTATTTGCCCCATATCGAATCCTCTTTCCAACCCATCGCCCGGTCCTATGCCGGTGCTGCCGGCATGTGGCAGTTTATGCGCGCGACTGCCCGCATGTATATGAAAGTCAACTGGATTATTGATCAGCGTTTGGATCCGCTCATTTCCAGCCGCGCTGCCGCCAAATTATTAAAACATAATTATAAGCGAACCGGCGACTGGGGCCTTGCTTTAACCGCATATAATTACGGGCTAAACGGGATGCGGCGGGCAGCAGAAAAACATGGTCACGACTACATGGCTGTTCGGCGGAATTTCCGCTCGCGCCGCTTTCAGTTTGCCTCCCGTAATTTTTACCCTGAATTTCTCACAGTTGTGGAAATAATGCGGAATGTGGATAAATATTTCCCGGAAGTAATCCCAGAAGAGCTGCCCCACAGTCATCAGTATGAGTTTAGCCGCCGCACAAACCTGCGCAAATTTATCAGTTTATGTGGTATTTCTCAGTCGGAAGCAAAAAAACTGAATCCCGGGTATGGCTGGCGTGCCTGGAGAGGACGGGTTATGGTTCCCGCCGGTTATTCAATTCAACTGCCTCCCGATGCAAAAATTTACAAGGTTAAAAGGTATTTAAAACTCCCCGATTTGAATCTTCCCGAACTTGCCGGCAAAGAAGAACCGGCTGTTGATGAATTAAAATTCACCTTGGTTTTGCCCGGACCCATGCAATCAAAGCCTGATTTGGCGGCTGCAAATTCCCCGCAGTTAAATAAACCGGGTGTAGAAGAAAAAAGAGCATTGTTATCTGCTGCAAATCTTCAAAAATGGGCAGGCAGTAAGAAAGAACAACTGCCGGAAAAATCAAATCTTGCACAAACCCTGGAAGAAGAAATCCGGCAAAAACTCACGATTCACAATAACCGCATAAAGGTGTTTGCCAATGAAACTCAGGGTCACATAGCCGACTGGCTGAATATCCCAACCTCTAAACTGCGCCGTATTAACCGGATGGCCGGTCACCGCACCATTTATCAGGGGCAAACCCTGAAGCTGGATTTCAGCCATACCACCCCGGCAGAATTTACCCGCAAACGGGTCCAGTATCACTTGGAAACACTGCATGCCTGGCTGCAGAAAAAACCGGATGTACAGCTTGTGGATTATAAAGTAAATTCAGGGGAATCCCTGTGGGATATTGCCACCAACCGCTATGGGGTTCCGGTTTTTATGGTTCAGTATGTTAATTCCGGAGCGGATGTTAACCGGCTTTACCCGGGGGATATTGTTAAGATTCCCGTTGTACAAGAAAACCATTCTTTCAAGGAGGCCCTATGAAAATTAAAGAAAAAATTGATGGAGACGTTGCTGTACTTAGCATCTCAGGTAATATGATGGGCGGACCGGAGACCACCGCACTTCATGATAAAGTAAAAAGCCTGATCGCAGACGGAATCAAAAAAGTGGTAGTGGATTTGAAAGGTGTAAAGTGGATGAACAGCTCGGGGCTGGGAGTTTTGATGGCCTGTATGACATCCTTGAACAATGTGGAAGGTCAGATGAAAATTGCCAGTGTTACTGAAAAAGTAAAAAGCCTCTTAATGATAACCCAGCTCATGCGCATTTTTGATACCTATGAGAATGCGGAAAGAGCAAAAGCTGCATTGCAATAATATAATCATATAATCTGACCCCAATCATTTTCAGCCGGCTGGTGTCTAAGGGGCAGCAGCCGGTTTTTATATATCCGTCCTTCCGGGCCATAATATTGTCTCTCTTTAAATAAAATTATTTCTGCCGATAGGGTGTGAAGTCGTGAACCCTACAAACACCCAGATCGTTACCAACAGATGCAGATTATAGAACATCATGTCTGGCAGGTGACTCCTGCCGAAGCTCGCCTTCTGCAGGAAAAACTGCATTTTCTGGTGGATGATAAGGCAGGGCTAAGGTGGGATAACATCCGCACCATTGCTGCTGCGGATGTTTCATTCTCCCGTTTCAGCCCCGTTCTTTTTGCAGGTGTCGTGCTGCTCGGTTTTCCGGACCTGCAATTAAAGGAAATATACCGTGATGAGTTTAAAGCGGAATTCCCATATATACCTGGATATTTAAGTTTCCGGGAGGCCCCTGCAGTATTATCGCTTTTTCGACAGTTGCCCCGGCCGCCTGATGTGCTTTTGTGTGACGGCCATGGCTTTGCCCATCCGCGCCGTTTCGGCCTTGCTTCCCACCTGGGGTTATTCCTCAACATTCCCACGATTGGATGCGCCAAATCGGTGCTGGTGGGGGAATGTAAAGAACCGGAGCAACAGAAGGGCTCTGTTTCCCCGCTGATTGATAAAGGAGAACAGATCGGGCTTACCCTGCGCACCCGCAGCGGAGTGAAACCGGTTTATATTTCAGTCGGCCACCGGATAAATCTGTCCCAGGCTGCTGATATTGTACTTGCCTGCAGCCCCAAATACCGCATTCCTGAACCCATCCGGCAGGCGCACCGCGAAGTAAATTTACTCAGGCGTCAAACTTCTGAAAAATCCCCTACTGAAAAATAGAAATATTCATCTTAAACATATCTCCGGGATAAAACGCTTTCTTTTATGAAGGGCGGATATTAAATGAAAATTATTTGTTAAAAGCAGCGTGAGTTCGCTTGTAAAATCTCAGCTTTCGATTCTGGCTGCGCCTTTGCTGCCGGGATATGATGATTTTACTGTTTTTTTTCTTATATCGAACCCATGTTATGTTTATTTTTACAAAGGTGTACAATGAAAATTGCACAATTCATTCAAATTACCTCTGTTTTTCTTCTGGTTCTTGTACTGGCAACCTGCACCCGGAGTGAAGAACAGGAAAACCCCTTACCGGAAGACGAGTATAAAATCATGCGGAAAAACATGGTTGAAAATCAAATACGTGCCCGCGGAATAAAAGATGAACGGGTTCTGCTGGCACTTGAAAATGTCCCCCGCCATGAATTTGTATCAGCTCAACTGCATAACCAGGCATATCGGGACGATCCGCTGCCTATTGGAGAAGGCCAGACCATTTCTCAACCTTATATTGTGGCGTATATGACCGAGCAGCTCCATTTAAAGCCGCAGGATAAAGTGCTGGAAATCGGCACCGGCAGCGGATATCAGGCAGCTATTCTGGCTGAATTGTGCGATTCCGTGTTCAGCATTGAGATAATTCCAAAATTATCCGAACATGCTTCTCAGGTTTTAAAAAAATTAGGTTATAACAATGTTTATTTGCGGGTAGGTGATGGTTATCTGGGCTGGCCGGAGCATGCCCCTTTCGATGCCATTATTGTTACTGCCGCCCCGGAAAAGATTCCCCAGCCTCTGATAGACCAGCTTGCAAAGGGCGGCAGAATGATCATTCCGGTAGGGGATAAATGGCAGGAATTGATACTTCTGACAAAAACAGCCGATGGTATTAAACAGAAGAAAAAAATCCCGGTGCGTTTTGTTCCCATGCGGGGTATTATTGAGAAATAATCCCTGATCTGTTGCTTATCCCATTGGGAAATTCAGTATGCCGGGAAAATAGTTGATTAAACCAGAAACAGGTATTTTTAGATGAGCAGTGATTCCATTGAGCAGATTCTGGAAATAACAGGACCTAAATTTAT
>JBAPTX010000679.1:0-6333 GCA_049282375.1 Calditrichia bacterium | reverse complement strand
CTCCAAAGGCGGGGTGTTTGCCGTACTGCTGCGGTTGTTTACCCTGATTGGCACCGGACGCTATCCGGCGGTCTTTATCATTTTCAGCATCATTGCCATCGCTTCCATGATTCTGGGAAATCTGCTGGCGCTGCTGCAGAACAATGTGAAACGGATTCTGGCTTACTCCTCCATCGCCCATCTGGGCTATGTGCTGGTAGCCTTTCTGGCTGCCGGGAATCTGGCAGTGGAAGCGGCAACCTTTTATCTGGTGGCATACTTTATCACCATCAGCGGGGCTTTCGGGATCGTAACGCTCTTGTCTTCCCAGGAAGGAGAAGCCGAGCAACTTGACTCGTATCGCGGCCTTTTCTGGACCCGTCCGCTGATCGCAGCCATTTTTTCCGCCATGATGCTCTCTCTGGCCGGCATCCCTCTCACTGCCGGATTTATCGGAAAATTTTACCTGGTTTCCTCCGGGGTAAACAGCTCTTTATGGACGCTGGTAATCGTGCTGGTGCTGACCAGTGCGGTGGGCTTGTTTTACTACCTGCGGGTGATCGTCACTATGTATGCGCAGCCGGAATCCGCAAAGAAAGAAAGTACTGCCCATCCTGCGGTATCTTTGGCCGGGGGCATTGCCATCGGCGCTCTGACACTGCTGCTGATCTGGTTCGGCATTCTGCCTTCCGGGATTTTGCAAGTGATCCGAGAGATGGTTGCATCATTGGATATGGCGAAATTTTCAATGCTGTTCTAAGGTTCAGTCTCATTCATATCGTCTTAAAATTAAATTTTCAGGAGAATTTTCCGTTATGTCACAGCTTACGAAAGAAATGAAAGAAATGATCGAATCACAACAATGCTTTCATGCGACAGTCAGCAAAGACGGGATTCCCAACAATGCACCCAAGCGGTCCACCCGGGTATTCGATGACGAAACATTGATTTTCAGAGAAGGCGTCGGCGGCCGGACTTATCAGAATATTCTGGATGGTTCCAAAGTTGCCGTGGCAGTGGTGAACCGTGAAATCCTGGATGGATACCGATTTATCGGAACACCGGAAATTTTAACGAGTGGGGAGATTTACGATAAAGCGGCACAAATGTCGCTGAAAGCAGGAATGCCAAAACCGAAGGCAGCAGTACTGATCAAAATTGATGAAATTCATAGTCTGAAACCCGGACCTATGGCAGGTAAAAAAATTGGATAGTCAAATTTTCGTAAATTGAACACGGATTTCAGTGACTAATTCTTATTGTACTTCACCAGGATTTATAAGCATTCATTAATATTGAACCTTCAAATCAATTTGGAAAAAATATGAAAAAAGAAAAAACATCTGTATTAGCAGTAGCATTCGGCGTTGCAACTGGAGTTATAATCGGTATTCTGACGAAAAATTTAGGCGTGTGGATAAGTTTGGGTACCGCAATGGGTGTGGTAATTGGAATATTATTGGATAAAAAACAGAAAAATTTAAATAAGAATAAAACCTGATGGTTCAGATTAAGAAAACAATTTGAACTATTTTAAACAGCAGGCCCTTCTACCATTCACCGCCGCCCTACAATATAATTTTCCAGTTCCTCAATCGCGACCTGCTGCTGATCGATCACCGCTTTGACCACATCCCCGATTGACACCAGTCCCGCCAGCTTTTCACCATCGTATACCGGCAGATGGCGGAAGCGTTTCTCCGTCATCAGCGCCAGGCAATTCTCCGCGCTTTTGTTGCTCTCCACAAAAACCACCCGCGTGGTCATAATATCTTTCACCGGCGTCTCTTTGGAGGATTTTCCCAGCAGGATTACCTTGCGGGCGTAGTCCCGCTCGGACATGATGCCCACGACTTCCCCGCCGTCCATTACCAGCACCGCGCCAATATTCTTCTCCGCCATTAACTGCAATGCCTGAAAGACCGTGGCATTGGGCGGCACCGACCAGATTTGCCGTCCTTTTTTATTTAAAATATCACCCACCGATTTCATTGATATTCCTCCATTTTGAAATTGTAATTTATACAAAATCCGGATAGTGCGGACTCATTCAAAATCAGGATTTTATCTCCTCCACCTGAAGGGTCTCCCCGTTCTTATTCAAGCGCTTCATTCCCGCAGGGCTTACCATGCTGATCAAAATCTGTCCGGGTTTTGGGGTGGGCTGATTGTTTTCGGTAAAGACTGAAATTTGCTTGTTTTCCGAAATTAGAAACAGGGGAAGCACATTATCAGCACCGCCAAACTGATCTTTATATTGCTCAAATGTAAAATTCTCGCTGAAACGGGTGCTGCGAATGGAGGCCCCTTCCGAAATCTGTTTGTTCAGATAACTGCAGGTCGCCTCCGCGCCAAAGAGAAATTTTCCCCGCAGCTCAGGTGAAAGCTTTTCCCCGGCCCGGTTATCATCAATCCCCACCTGAAAAACCTGAGTTGAACCAAAAAGTTTGGAAAAATATAAGGTTGCCAGAGAATTCACTTCATGATTGGGTGTCACCGCCAGCAGCCGGCCGATTCCCGCCAAATTTAAATCTTCCAGAATATACTCCGCCAAAATGCTGCCATGATAGGTTTTTAAACCTTCCATGCGGGCTTTGGAAATATTGTTATAGTTGGTATCCACCAGTAAAACCTTGAAATCACGCTCCTGCAGGGCTTTGCCCAGTGCACGGGCAAACGGCTGCGCCCCAAGTATCAGCATCCCCTGCGGATTGGGATTGGCTATCTGCAGCAATTTTGCCAGCGGAGCTGCGGTAAGACCGTAAGCGGCAATCGTTCCTAAAATAATAAAAAAGGTAATGGGCACCAGTATTTCAGCACCGCTGTAGCCGGCACCTGTTAATTCTAAAGAGAACAGCGAGGCCACCGCAGCAGCCACAATTCCCCGCGGCGCCATTCCGGCTAAAAACATTTTCTCTCTCATCTTCATGGGGGAGGTAATGGTGGATGCAAAAACAGCCGCAGGCCTGATAATAAAAACCAGAATCCCCAGAAATAAAAAGGTCCCGAAATTAATTGCTTTAAGGCTGCTCAGCTCTATTCTCGCGGCCAATACAATAAACAGGACGGATATCAGAAGAACCCGCAGATTTTCTTTGAATTCGATGATATGATGAACCTGCACTTTTTTCTGATTCGCCAGAAAAAATCCCATCAGCGTAACCGAAAACAGGCCGCTTTCTTTTTGTATGCTATTCGCCAGGGCGAACACGCCGAAAACCAGCATCAGCGAAACCGGGTTCTGCAGAAAATCGGGTACCAGATCATGCTTCAGAAGCCAGACCATAATCCATGCCCCTACCAGAGCAATAACGGTGGCAAAAACGATTGTTTTAAAAAAGCCGCCCAAAGCAATCTGAGTAATTTCTCCAAAACCGCTGGCCAGAATCCCTTCAAAAACCAGCACTGCCAGCAGGGCCCCGATGGGATCGTTTACCATTCCTTCCCATTTTAAAACGGTGTTTATTTTTTCGGAGGGTTGAATTTGACGCAGCAGCGGCATAATGACAGTGGGTCCGGTAACCACTAAAATAGAGCCGAACAACAGGGAAAGATTAAAATCCATTTTCAGAATCCAGTAGGCGCTGAATGTGCAGAAAACAAGCGTAACCAGAATGCCGATGGATACCAGACGAAGCACAGTCCCGCCCATCGCCCGCAGTTCACGGATTCGCAGGTTTAATCCGCCTTCATACAAAATTACTCCCACGGATAACGACACCCAGGGAAACAGCAGATCCCCGAATACCTGATCCGGTTTAACCCAGCCGGTAAGCGGACCCGCGATAAAGCCAAAAATCAAAAGCAGGAGAATAGAGGGCAGGCGTAACCGCCAGGCAATGATCTGGGCAACAATACCGAATATGAGAATAAGTGCCAGTTGTATCAGGAAATTTTCGCTCACAGTTAACCTTTGGAATTTTAAACTGGAAAAGGATGGCAATTACTTAGTTAATTAGAAGCGTTTTCACCTCTATGAAATACACTGCAAATTACCGTGAAGCAAGCCATTTGGTTCCCCCATCCCTTTTCCGTAAACTCCGGCAGTAGAACTTCAAAGCCTGAAGACAGGGGCAAGAGGATGCAGGAAACCAGCGGGATGAAGTCTACAAGGGATTTCTGCCCTAAAATTCAGCAAAAAAAAAGCTGCCGGAATAACCGGCAGCCGTTTCAAATCAGCAGTATTGGTTTATTTTAATATCGGTAAACAGCGGCAAGAGAAGTTTCAGGCGGCATATCCTCCGGATTTAGAGTAAAAACACTGCCATCATTCAGAACCGTATGCAGCGCAGCAAAATCCAGCAGATCATCACTGCCGGACTCACCGGGATCGCTCAGGCTGACTTCCTGCGAATTGGGATCAAAAAATCCCCATACATGATCTTTATAGGACAGGAAAAGTGTATCGATACGGCCGTTATAAGCCGCAGGAATAACATCCTTCAGATCACCCGAAGCGCGGCCGCTGCCAATCAGTCCATGATATTTCTGCAGGGCATTTTCCTGGTCCTGGCGGAACATCGGTTCAATTGTTTCCCAGGCTGCACGGTGAAGCTCCCCGTTACTGAACGATTTCGGATCTTTAGCAATGCCGGATTCAAGCAGATTAGCATAACTGTTGCTCTCCCGGTACATCGGAAGAAGATAATCGGTGCCGATCGTCAGCAGTGGTATGTTTTGTCTCTCCAGACTTTTATTTACGGATTTGTTCAGGGAATGGAAATACTGTACGATATACTTTTTGGTATTGGCATCATCAGTTCCGACACCGTGTCCGTGAAACTGTACCTGCCGCCCGGATTGTCCCTTCATGGGCGCTTCGCTGTGGAACTGAGTCTGTCGCTCAAAATCATACACCTCCAGATATTTTTCCAGACTTAACGGTACATCCTGCAGTTCCACTTCAGTTAGATTGAACCGGGTTGCCTGGTACAGCTTAATATTTTTTAAATCCAGCGCAAGAATATAAAACTGGCCGCTGGTGCTGAGTAACGGCAGCAGAGGTTTTAAGTGAAAATGAGCGGCCACGGTACAAAATTCTTCGAAAGGATACGGCAGCCTGAAATGCAGAAAATTATCCGCCGAACTAAAAATAGCCAGCCCGTCGCTCTGATGACTCCAGAAAAAATGATCATCAATTAATGACCGCGCCTGATCCAGCAAAGAATTGATTTCTTTATCTTTTAAACCGTATTCTTTCAAATCCGTTTCCGCACTTTTAAGCATATTTTTAAAACGAATGGGATCCTGACGGACCGCCTGCCCCGTGCGGTGAGTCGGCATGTATATGGAAAGGCAAGGCGCCGGTTTCTGCGCCAGCAACTGTTGCAATGTCTCCCGGGTAATAACGTTCATAAACCAACCTCCTTTCGAGTGCCAATAATATCCGCCGTTGTAAAACCAACTTCCTGCATTGGGATGTTACAGCACTTCCGGCAAAAAATATGAAATTCAGATTTTCATTTTTCTGTGTTCAGAATATTAGATCCGGCAATGGGGGAAGAAAAAAAATCAGGGCCGGCCCAGTTCGCAAACTTAAAAAAAACCCGTACCGGCAACAGCAATACGGGCAAAAAACTGTAGTTATTTTGTCAGTTTACTGATTTTGGAATCCACACTGCCTTTGATGTCCGAAGCTTTTTTCTTGATATCTTCCATTGAACTTTCGGCATCTTTCAGCAGCTTGCGGAAACGCTTCTCGGTATCCCGGATCATTTTTTCCGCATCATCCTGCATATCTTCCAGGCGGGAACCGGCTTCATCCCACATTTTGGAAGAACTTTTACGAATATTCTTTCTAAATTTTTTGCCGGTTTGAGGGGCATAAAGGAGTGTAACAGCGGTGGCGGTAAAAGTACCCACCAAAAATCCTTTTAAAAAATCCATAGCGCTGTCTCTTGAATCAAACATGTTGTGCTCCTTCCTTTAGTTGATTGAGTAAGTGTATTTTATTTGTCTCAAATTTAAATTCAGTAAACGATGCTGATAACATTATTACATACTCACTAAATGAAAAATAGTTTTCCCTTTGGCGCGGTCATTTTTAATGGAAATACCCGCAGGAAGGTTTTTTGCCGGTCGGGATAATTGTATCAGCCGGATTAAATCTGAATGCATGTTTTTGGGTCATATCTCTTAAACAGGATTTTTCAAGCTGCATAAATGGCACAAATCTTAATAGTTGTACATCGGGACTTGTATATAAACCTGCCGCTCGTGCAGCTATGCGGTAAATCCCGCGCCGGTTACTACCGGCTTAATATGAAAACAGGGTTATCAGAAACGCGGAATTACCTTGCCAAATTCACGGTTTAAAGCAAAACGTGCGCTGTTAAATCCACACATGCCGTGTAC
>JBAPTX010000678.1:0-3124 GCA_049282375.1 Calditrichia bacterium | reverse complement strand
CTTTATAGTTGTAATAGCGCAGCGGGTTCTTTTTATAGAATTCCTGATGGTATTCTTCAGCCGGGTAGAATTCCCCTGCTTTTTCGATCTGAGTGGCAATCGGCTTGTCGAATTTACCGGAAGCTTCCAGCCTGCGCCTGGATTCTTCGGCCAATTCCTTCTGCCGGGGACTATTGTAAAAAATTGCAGTCCGATACTGAGAACCGCGGTCGGCAAACTGCCCGAAGGGATTCGTGGGATCGATGTTGCGCCAGAAAACATCCAGCAATTCGCGGTAGCTGGTGCTGGTGCTGTCAAAAACAATCCGGATGGCTTCGGCATGTCCGGTCTCTCCGGTGCTCACTTCCTCATAATTGGGATTGGGCACATTTCCGCCGGTGTAGCCGACAGTGGTGGAGACAATCCCGTCCAGCTTATCGTAAGGCGGCTCCATGCACCAGAAACAGCCTCCGGCGAAAATAGCGGTTTCCAGATTTTCTTTTTTCACCTCAGGATTTTTCTCGGCATTCATTTTTCCTCCAATAATTAAAATTGCAGCAATAATCCCCACCACCAGCAAAGGGGAAAAATATTTAAAAAATCGTGTACTCATAAGAATTCACTCCCTTCTGTAAACTTTGCTTTTTACAACAGAATACAAAATCGGATTCATGATTTTATCACAAAAGCTGAACATTTTGGAAACAGTTTTATGGCAAAAGCAGAGAACCTGATATTCCTCCGTCACAGTGCTGAATTAATTTCACCGGCGTCAAAATTGAAAAACAGTTTGGAACAGAGACAAAAGCGGCTTACTTTATATCGCTCATAACGCTCATTGTAAATTTAAACTACCGGTGAGTATGAAAAAGATAAGTTCTGCAATAATTATGTTTATGCTGTTTTTTCCAGCACTGCTGTCCGCCGGCAGCATTTCCGGCAAAGTAGTGGACCAGCAGACCCGCCAGCCTTTAATCGGCGTCAACGTACTTGTGCCGGGCACCGGGCTGGGCGCATCAAGCGACACTTCAGGATATTACCTGATCCCCTCCGTTCCCGAAGGCAAATACCAAATTTCTTTTGAGTATCTCGGCTACGATAATGTTGTAAAAACAGATATTGTGGTTAAACCAAGCCGGCCGGCCATTGTGAATGCCGCATTGAGCCAGAATGCGATCAGCGGAGAAGGGGTTACCGTTACCGCCGGCTATTTTATTGAAGAACGGCTGACTCAGCCCAGTACCGTGGGACTTTCCCGCGAAGAAATCCGCCGCTATCCCGGCGGCTTCGAGGATGTGGTGCGCACGGTTTCCACCCTGCCGGGAGTAGCAATTAATTCCAGCGGCGGGCGGAACGATCTGCTGGTGCGCGGCGGGGGGCCTTCAGAAAACCTGTTCGTCATCAACAACCTGGAAGTCCCCAATATCAATCACTTCAGCACACAGGGCAACAGCAGCGGCAGTCTCAGCTTCATCAACCTGGATTTTGTGGACAATGTCAGTTTTTCCACCGGCGGGTTCAGTGCCCGCTACGGGGATAAGATGTCTTCGGTGCTGAGGCTGGATATGGCGGAAGGCCGCAGAGATCGGCTGGGCGGCAAACTGCTGGTCAGTGCAACCCAGTACGGCCTGAATCTGGAAGGGCCGGTTCAGGACCGGGGAAGTTTTATTTTCTCCGCCCGCCGAAG
The DNA here is from genome assembly GCA_049282375.1 of Calditrichia bacterium. Taxonomy (GTDB): domain Bacteria; phylum Calditrichota; class Calditrichia; order RBG-13-44-9; family RBG-13-44-9; genus JBAPTX01. The sequence continues at coordinate 1,458 of JBAPTX010000678.1, read as the reverse complement.
CTACCTGGATTTGATTTTCCGAGCGGCCGGACTGCCGTTTGTGCCGGTTTATTCTGACATCAATTTACTGGGCCATTATGAACTTTCCCCAAATGATAAACTGTTCATACTGGGGCTGGGAGCAATAGACCAGGTGGACCCGGACCAGGGCAGCGCCGAAAACCGGCTGCGGAACGCCGCCCTGCTGGACAATAGCCAGAATCTCTACATCAGCGGCATCAACTACCGACACCTCCATTCCCGCGGGTATTTTGATGCCACCCTCAGCGCCAATTACTTCCGCTACCGTTTCCGGCAGCTTGATGAAAACCGGACAGAATGGTTCAGCAGCCGGGCGGACGAGGGGGAATATGCCTTGAAGCTTCAGTATTACAGAGCTTTGAGTTCCAATGTGGGATGGCTGAGCGGCCTCGTATTGAAATCCGTTTCCAATCAGAACACAACACTTTTTGCCGACAGCGTTTACAACCGCAGCGGGAATAAAGTACCCTTTTCCGCACTGGGGGTGAAACAACAGCTCAAAACAGACAGCCGGGCAGGTAAATATGCGGCTTTCACGGAATTCGAATGGCAGATTACAGATAAGCTTAACAGCAATGTCGGACTGCGGCTGGACTACTTTGACTTTATTGATCAGCGAGCCTATCCGGCGCCGCGCCTGTCACTGAAATACAAGTTGCTGCCCCGCCACACCCTGCGCTTGTCCGGCGGCATTTACTACCAGTCCCCTTCTTATGTCTGGGTGGTTAATCCTGTTAACAGAAAACTGAAAGCGCTGCAAAACCAGATGGCGGTTGCGGGCTGGGATTTTCTGGTGCAGCAGGATCTGCGGTTTTCACTGGAAACCTTTTACAAGCGCTACCGCGATTTACCGGGCGGTATTCTTCCGGGGAAAACGGATTATCTCGTCATCAGTAATACCGGCAGCGGGTATGGCGGACGTGAGGATGATTTTCTCAGTTTCGGTTATATTTCCCTGGCCTCCCTGGCGGAAGGACGGGCCTACGGCGCTGAAATGCTGCTTCAGAAAAAATTTTCGGAAATTCCCTGTTACGGGCAGGTGAGTTTATCATATAGTAAAAGCCGCTTTACCGCCCCGAATGGTGAACAGTATCCCGGCAGGTTCGATCAGCGCTGGATTTTCAATCTTTCCGGCGGATATATTTTTAACCGCGATTGGGAAATCAGCGCCAAATTCAGGTATTTTACCGGAGTGCCTTATACCCCGGTGTACCGCCCTTCAGAAAACCCGGTCAATCCCGGTGAAATCCAGAACATTCCGGCAGAATACCTGCAGAAACGGCTGCCGGCCGGGCACCATCTCGATGTGCGGGTGGACCGCTATTTTTATTTCAATAACCTGACCCTGATTGCCTTTCTGGACATCCAGAATATTTACAATTATAAACTGCCCCGCCGTCCGAGTTACGATTTTTGGGATGATACAATATCCAATTC
>JBAPTX010000677.1:0-7581 GCA_049282375.1 Calditrichia bacterium | reverse complement strand
GACAAAGACCGTTAGGGAAATTGAGCTGCAAATCACCAGGATTGTCTCCGTAAGACTTGATAAAATCGTCATAATTACTATAAATCAGTCTATTCCAGAATGGGTCTGTCGTTATACGGCAGGCTATATTCCATATAACTTCCCCTTCAATATTTAATCTTTCATACCTGACCCAAATTGATGATCCCTGTGCACCAAATAAATACCGGTCTATTTCATTCTGAGTTATATCGGCGGTCAGTCTCAAATAATTGTTCCCGGCGATTTCATGTGTCTTCTGCTCAAGAATTTGTGCCTGACAAATTGGGGATAAAGCTAAAATTGTGAAATATGCAACGAAATGCCTGATTAACCGATGGTGTTGAACTGAATATTTCATGCTATCATTCCGTATTTTTAATTTTTGGTCATACAATTTGTAAAAAAAGGAAATAAGCCTTTGCTCGATTTAATTTTCCATTTATTACTTTTTTGATGCCAATATAATTCGCATTCTGAACGAAGCGACTCTCTGTTACCGCTCTGAAGCGGTAATCCCATCATATCAATGGTAAAATTCATCTTAATCTTATTCCCCTGTCCTACAACGATAATTGAGTCAATTTGAATATCCCATGTTCCTGATAATCCTTTCGTTATGGCGGGTGTGCTGTCCGGCAGCATGTAAATAGGTCTGGTGTTCATTACTTCAAAAAATTTTTTCATAAAGTTTTCGATATTCTGAGCTTGACTCTCTGCGCCTTCCGAAGGCTCTTCATAATCTTCCGAAAATGCTTCAACAAACCCGTCAACATCCTGCTCGACAATATTCTGGTTTAATTCGGCCAGTTCCATTTCCACGATTTCCTCATCCGTTAAGACGAGATATCCATGTTCCGCCTCTAATTCTTCCAGCGTTGGATATGCGGTTCCAAATTGGGCATGCACCCAGGTGGTACTGGTGAATATAAGGCAAAGGATCATCACCATTTTCCTTGCAGATTCTGAAATTAACATAACAGGTTTCCTTATATAATTATCAGTCGAATCTGAAAATGAATTGCGGTCTTGTTAATTTTATAATTAATGCTGATATAATATATATATATATATAAATAGTGCAAGTAAAATCTGCAGCTTTTAAAAATAATTATGGGAAGTGAAAATAAATGCAGGCCAACACAGGATGATACGGCAATGATAACTGTTTTCTAAGTTGGTTTAACCCGTTTCGAATTTTATTACTGGTATAAACCTTTCGAAGCGAATCCCAAACCGCTCTTCGAATTTGATTCTGACCCTATCGGCCAGTTTCCCGGCGGTTGCCTGCGGGCAGTACTGCCGGACATGGGCGGTGTGCTGCCGGATGTGCCGGCGCACCGCTTCCGCTTTGTCCGGCGGCAGATTCAGAAAATCGGCCAGTTGTTCATGCTGCGGCCCCAGCAGCAGGGAGCCGTGCTGCAGAATGGCCTTTTCGTAAACCCGCTGGGCGCTGCCGATGAGTTTTCTGCCCTGGGCTTCCACCTCGTGGCGGGCGGAGCCGGCAAAACAGGCGGATCCGCTGTCGCTGCGCTGCAGACCGCGCAGGTCCGGCTGCACCTCCTGGAAACAGGCCGGCACCCCCAGCGGCTGCAGTGCATCCACAAAAGGCTGATGCACCAGCCGGTAAAAGTCGCTGATTTCCAGATGATGAAAAGGATAAATAACGCTGTAGGTGAGTTCCTCCGCGTGCAGAATAGCGCGTCCGCCGGTGGGACGCCGCACCACGTCGATGTTTTCTTCGCGGCAGCGGGATAAATTGAGTTCCGTTTCTTTCTGGTGATATCCCAGGGAAATGCACCAGGGCTGCCAGGTATAAAAGCGCAGCAGCGGGCGGTCCAGCAGTTTGCCGCTCTGCCGCGCCAGGTAATGATCCGCAGCCATATTGAAAGCGCCGGAGCGGGGGGCGCAGGGCCAGAGATACCACCCGGTAATCTCAAAATTATCCACGGATCAGGCCCCGGTCGCTGCGCTGGAGGAACGCCAGAATGGCATGAATTTCCGGAATATCCCGCAGTTTTTCCTGAATCGCCTGGGCGGCTTCTTTCATGGTGTATTCGGAACGGTAGATCAGATCGTAGGCGCGTTTTATTTCCAGAATGGCTTCCCGCCCGAAGCCCTTGCGGGAAAGCCCGATGTGATTGGTACCGCCGTAGCGCAGGGGGTCCCCCATGGCGCGGATAAAGGGCGGCACATCTTTGGTAACCCGCAGACCGCCGCCCACAAAGGCATGACGGCCCACTTTCACAAACTGGTGAAGGGCGGTTACCCCGCCGATGGTGACATCATCGTCAATTTCCACATGGCCGCCCATCTGCACCGCATTGGCCAGGATTACCCGGTCTCCTATAATGCAGTCATGAGCCACATGAGCGTAGGTCATGAGAAAGCAGTGGCTGCCGATTACAGTTTTGTAGTGGTAGGTGGTGCCGCGGTTCAGGGTGGCAAACTCGCGGATGGTGGTATGATCGCCCACTTCCAGATAGGTTTTTTCTCCGCCGAATTTCAGGTCCTGCGGCGGGTTCCCCAATACGGCATAATGGCCTACTGTGCAGTTGCTGCCCAGCCGGGTGCCGGATTCCAGCACCGCCCCGTTGCCGATCCTGCAATGGTCTCCCACTACCACATCGGACTGAATGACCGCAAACGGGCCCACTTCCACATTTTCGCCCAATTGCGCCTGCGGGTCCACCACTGCGGCCGGATGTAAATTCGTCACTGATGCCTCCGGTTTTTTATCGGTTTCGGTCCAGAATGGCCGCCATCAAATCGGCCTCTGCGACCAATTCGCCGTTCACAAATGCTTTGCCCTGCATTTTAACGCTGCTGCTGCGCCGTTTCAGCAATTCAAGCTCGTACACCAACTGGGCACCGGGCAGTACCGGCTTGCGGAAACGTACGTTGTCCATTCCCATAAAATAGACGATTTTATCGGCTGGATTGTCCTCGCTGTTCAGCAGCATAATGCCCCCGGTTTGTGCCATCCCTTCAATAATGATCACTCCCGGCATAATGGGATGGCCGGGGAAATGCCCCTGGAAAAATTCTTCATTCCCGCTGACGTTTTTCAACCCGACAATGCGTTTTCCCTCTTCGAATTCGGTGATGCGGTCCACGAACAGGAAGGGATAGCGATGGGGCAGAATGCGCTGAATGGCATCAAAATCGAAGACGACGCCTTTGCGGGCCACCTGCTGGTATTTGCGGGTGAGCAGTTGCTTTTTATAGAGTTCGCGCAGCCGCCGGGCAAATTCGATATTGCTTTTATGTCCGGGCCGCCCGGCCAGGATCTGTCCCTTGATGGGGCCGCCAACCAAAAAGAGATCCCCGAGCAAATCCAGCACTTTATGGCGGGCCGGCTCATTTTTGAAGCGCATGGCGGTGTCGTTCAGTAAACCGTTTTCGCCGACGAACACTTCGCCCCGGATGTTCAGGGTCCGGCGGATTTTATCTTCATTGATCTCATTCAATTCTTTATCGCAGATCACCACCGCATTGTGCAGGGTGCCGCCTTTGATCAGTTTCTGATCAATCAGCATTTCCACTTCGTGCAGAAAGCAGAAAGTGCGCGCCGGAGCGAAATCCACAATAAATTCTTTTTCCATGGAAAAAAGGCCGGAATGCTGACTTCCCAGCGCCGGATTTTTATAATCGATCATCACCGAAATCCGGAAATCGTCCAGCGGCAGCGCTACCAGGTCAATGCCTTTCTGTTCATCGTGAAAATAAAGGGACTCTTCCACCACCAGAAAATTTTTGGGCGCATCCTGTTCAGTGATGCCGGCTTCCAGCAGCACGTTCACATAGGGCATGGCGCTGCCGTCTCCCACCGGCGGTTCTCCGGCAGTCAGTTCAATACGCACATTATCGATGCCCAGGCCGGCAATGGCCGCCAGCACGTGTTCAACGGTATAGATGGTCACCTCATCCTTATGCAGATTGGTGCCGCGCAGACTGTCGATGCCGTTATCCGGGGTTACGTAATCCACCAGTGCGGGAATTTCGGTGGCCGGACTTACGTCCGTGCGCACAAATACCACGCCGTGATTTTCCGGCGCCGGGCGGAAAGTGATAGTGGAACTGGCCCCGGTATGAAGCCCTGTTCCGGTGAAAGAAACTGCACTGCGGACGGTTCGCTGTTGATTAGCCATTTATATTAATTCTCCTGTCTTCAAAATTTTTATGATTCTGCTGCCTGAAAGAACCGCTCAAATTAACAACGTGCAGCAGGAAATGAAAATGTAAATTCAGGACACCGGCCCGAAACTCATTCTTCATTTTCCTTTTTCGGGGCTTTCAGTTCCTTTAGCTGATTCTCCAGCGTTTTGATGCGTTTCAGCAACTCCGGCAACTGGTTCACTACAGCTTCGATGCGTTTGGTGCGCATAATGGGCCGGGCCGGATAGCCGAACATCACTTCTTTTTCCGGCACCGATTTGGAAACGCCGGACTGGGCGCCGATCTGTGCAAAGTTGCCGATGGTGATATGCCCCACGGTGCCCACCTGTCCGCCCATCATCACATGATGCCCGATTTTTGTTGAACCGGATATACCGGTCTGAGCGGCAATCACAGTGAAACTGCCCACTTCCACATTGTGGGCAATGTGCACCAGATTATCCAGCTTGCAGCCTTTCCGGATAACCGTTTCGCCCATGGTGGCGCGGTCTATGGTGCAATTGGCCCCGATTTCCACCTCATCCTCCAGTACAACCCTGCCCACCTGCGGAATTTTGTGAAAAACACCTTCGTGGGGGGCGAATCCGAATCCGTCGCTGCCGATGACCGCCCCGTTGTGGATGATGACCCGGTGCCCGATGCGGCAGTTTTCGCGCACGGAAACCAGCGGATAAAACAGGCAATGGTCCCCGATTTCCACATTGTCCATAATAACGCAGTTAGGGAGAATCCGGGCATTTTTCCCGATCCGGCAGTTTTTCCCGATGACTGCATGAGGACCGATAGCGGCGTTTTCTCCGATGTCTGCAGAAGGATCAATCACCGCGGTTTTGTGGATGCCCGGTTCAATGGGCGATTTCTGCGGATGAAACAGCAGAAAAATCTGCAGAAAGCGAAAGTAGGCATCATCCACCCGGATTTTTGGAATATCCTTTTCCAGCACAATATCCGGCCCCACCACCACTGCCGCCGCCCGGGTTGCGGAAAGGGCGTCTTTATATTTAGGATTTGCCAGAAATGTAATATCGTTTTCGGAAGCGTCATCAATTTTAGCTGCACCGCGGATAAGGGGGTCGCCTTTTCCTTCCACTCTGCCGTTCACCTTTTCGGCCAGTTCGCTTAATTTAAATTCGGCCATTGTGATTTCCTCTGTTAGGTGGTCTGTTTTCCAAAAATTAGTTTACTTTGTTTTCAATAGCAATGATTCGGGATTTTTTGTGCAGGCGTGGTATGGGTAACCCCGGCTTAAAAGCCGGGGCTATCGATCCCATAATATATCCGTTTTTCAATCTGTTTAATGTTATGAGCTGATACTGTTGTTTTTTGCTGATCCATTTTTCAGTGTTTCCGGGCTGTAGCCTCCTGTTTGTGCGATTTATTTACCCCGGCTTAAAAGCCGGGCTACCGATCCCATAAAACACTGGCGAACTCAGGCTGGTTAAATAAAAAAAGCTGACACACCGGCGGCATATCAGCTTTTTCAAAAGACGGCAACTAAATTTCAGCTTACTGAATTTTACTTAATTCTTCAATAACGCGGTTGGTAATATCAAACTGAGGTTTGGCAAACAGGACCGAACCGTTCACGATATCCAGGATAAAATCATAATCTTCTTCCTGCGCGACTTTTTGAATCACCTGGTCAATTTTATCATAAAGCGGCTGGGTTAATTCCATATTCTTTTTATAGAACTCGCCCTGCGGCCCCAGTTTTTCGTAGCGGTACTGTTCAATGCGGGTGGCCAGATCCTGGGCCTGACGTTCTTTCTCGGCCTTTTTCTCCGGGCTGAGCAGTAAACTCTGGTTTTCAATTTCTTTAACAAGATTTTCGTAATCTTTCATCATCTGCTCGTGCTCTTTTTCGTATGCGCCACGGATTTCGTCCAATTGTTTCTGAATCTGCTGGGCTTCCGGATATTCATTCAAAACCCGCTGCGAATTAATGTAACGAATTTTGCCCTGTGCATAACTGGTGTTCCATCCCGCGAACATCATAACAGCCATTACTGCACTGATAATCAACAATTTTGAAGCCTTCACACTAATCTCCTTAATTTGTTTTCATGATTATAACTTAAATCTGTTTAAAAATTTCCTCTAAAAAAATATTTATTAGAACCGGCCAAACTGGAAGTGTGTTTTCCACTGGCCTTCCCGGCGGCCGTACTGGTCGAAATGGTCGAAACCATAGCCAAAGTCAACGCCGATAATACCGATCATTGGCATGAACAGCCGCACACCTAAGCCGACGCTGCGGCGCAGATCCTGCATATTGGTCTGCGAGAAAGTTTCCCAGACATTTCCGCCTTCAACAAAAAACAGTCCGAAAATGGTTGGATTGGGTGCAATGGGAATCCGCAGCTCAGCGGTAAATTTTGCCAGGGATTTGCCGCCCAGGGGCCTGCCGCCGGTGCTGATCGGGCCGACCGACCCGTCATCATAGCCGCGCAGCCCTTCCGAGAAGCTCAGCCCGGAACCACCCATGTAATACAGTTCGCCGGGATTTATATAAAAATCCTGATATAGCCCCTGTATCAGACCCAGTTTGCTCTGGGTGTAAATTACCAGTCCTTTAAAGGCGGGGATATACCATTCCACTGTGAACATATTTTTCAGATAATCTTCATCGCCCTGCAGCGGACCGCCGGAGAGTTCGGTCATCAGTGAGTAAACCGATCCGCGGGAGGAGAATTCCGGCCGGTCGCGGCTGTCCCGGCGGATAATCTGGCTGAGGCTGATCTGGGTGGTGGGCCGGTCGTAAAAAATGTAATTGGTCAGCAGCTCGGGATCGCGCACATTGAATATTTTGGTTTCGGCAACCCGGAAAATCCAGTCGCCGCGGAAATAGTTATCCGGCCAGCGGAAGCGCCGGCCAAGCTGCAGTGAACCGCCCTGTACCCTGCGGTCCCAGGGATAAAAGCCGCCGCCGCTGCGGGTGTTAAACAGCGAAAACCCGCCCAGTGTCGGGGTGTTGAACAGCCAGGGTTCGGTGAAGCTTAATGACAGAGAACGGTAAAATTTACCGAAATACCAGTCGAAGGCCAGGCGCTGCCCGTCACCGCCGGAAAGGGGATGGGCCAGGGAAAAGTTATTCAGCGAAAGACCCAGGCTGCCGATCATGCCGTCCCGCTGGCTGTAGCCGGCGCTCATGTTGGCGGTATCGGTGGATTTTTCCTCCACTGTCACTTCCAGATTCACATGTTCATCATCGCCTTCAATTAATTTTACATCGGGGACTACATTGGCAAAGTAGTTCAGAATCCAGATATCCCGCACGCTTCTTTCCAGCTTGGCGCGGTTGAAGGTATCGCCGGGATAAATTTTCATCTCGCGGCGAACCACCTTTTCATTGGTCTTGGTATTCCCTTTAATCAGAATTTCCTT
>JBAPTX010000676.1:0-1503 GCA_049282375.1 Calditrichia bacterium | reverse complement strand
AACCTTTCGGCACAGGGATGGGTCTGGCCATAGCCAAAAAAATAATTGAAGACCATGGCGGCAAGTTAGATGTCAATTCAAAAATCAGGCGCGGAACCGTTTTTTACTTCACCTTACCTTTATACCGGGAGGAAAGGGATGCTGCCCAGATTACTGGTCATTGATGATGATGAGTCGCTGCTGAAATCCATTCATAAGATACTTACACTGTATCAGTACAAAGTGGAAACCCTGAGTAACCCTGCTGCAGTTGAAGACCGTCTTTTAATGTCTGATTACAATTGCATTCTGATGGATGTAAAAATGCCGGGAATTAACGGGCTGGAACTTCTGGATAGAATTCTGAAAAGTTTTCCAACGGTTCCGGTAATTATGATTTCCGGTCAGAGCAATATTGAAACAGCGGTAGAAGCCCTAAAAAAAGGCGCCTATGATTTTATTGAAAAACCCATTGATGCAGACCGTATGCTGCTTTCAATCCGAAACGCCCTCCAGAAGCAGGATCTGCAGTTATCAAAAGATAATATATACCAGGAGCTGATAGAAAATCATGAAATTGTTTCCCAAAGCCCCGCCATGCGGCAAGTGTTTAATCAAATCCATAAACTGGCCGCGACTCATGTTAAAGTATTGATCACCGGCGAAAGCGGAACCGGCAAGGAACTGGTGGCATGGGCGCTTCACCATTACAGCAACCGCAATGGGAATCCTTACATTAAACTGAACTGTGCTGCGGTTCCTTCCGAATTACTGGAGAGTGAATTATTTGGCCATCGCAAGGGTTCTTTTACCGGTGCGACTGAAAACCGGGAAGGGAAGTTTGCGGCGGCAAACAACGGCACTCTCTTTCTGGATGAAATCGGCGATATGGACTTTGCACTCCAGGCTAAATTGCTTCGCGTGCTGGAAGAAGGGGAGATCGAGGTTATCGGGGAAAACACACCCAGAAAAGTCGATGTGCGCATAATTGCCGCCACCAATAAAAACATTAAGAAAATGGTTCAGGAAGGTTTATTCCGGCAGGATCTCTACCATCGACTGAGAGTTGCCCAAATTGACCTTCCGCCACTCAGAAAGCGCAGGGAAGACATTCTGCCGCTGGCTTATCATTTTCTGAAAAAATTCTGTAATGAGTATAATAAGCAGGTGGTTTCTTTCAGCCGTCGTGCCGAGGCGACTCTGCTTAATCAGCACTGGGCTGGAAATGTTCGTGAACTCAGGAATATAGTTGAAAAAGCAGTCATCTTTTCTGAAGAAAGCGAAATAAAAGTGGATGAGATATTACGTGGATTGGAAAGCAAAAAAAGCACATACAATGACAATGAGAATGGGGATGAGGATGAACTTTTAACCCTTAAGCAAGCGGAATCAAACTTTGAAAAAAATTATATAGTTGATATGCTTAATCTGAACGAATGGAAGATAGCAAAAACCGCTGAAGCGCTGGGAATTGACAGAACTAATTTATTTAAAAAAATGAAAAAGCTGGGGATAGAAAAACAC
>JBAPTX010000675.1:0-1876 GCA_049282375.1 Calditrichia bacterium | reverse complement strand
GGCCAGCGCCTGCCGGTGCCGCTGATTGTCAAACAGGTAATTCGCCAGGGCAACATTTGCATCGATGCTCTGCGGATTGTCTGCGGCGGCCTGCTGCAAACGCTCCAATTCCGCTAAATCCATTTCCGGCATATTTACCGGTTCGCTTTGCTCTTCGTGGACATGCGGATTTACTGTTGCCGGGGGAGCAATATATTGATATCCGTATATTCCAACCACTATGACCGCAAGGAGGGCAACAACATAAATGATGTTCCAGTTTTTGCTTTGCCTTGCCTTTGCAGGCTTTGGAGCGGATTTGGTAATCACACCCAACTCAAAACCGCACTCCGGGCAGAAACGGGCATTTGCCGGAATAACGGCGGCACACTGTGGACATTTATTCTTCATAATCCTGCTTTTCCAATAAGGAGCCATTTACACTTTCGCGAAAATATTTTGCCGGCCTGAAGATTGGAACAAAACGGTGGTCAACGGAAATGACTTTATTCGTTTTCGGATTCTTCACCAGACGGGGCTGCCTTTCTTTAACATAAAAACTGCCGAAGCCGCGAATTTCCACCCGATCCGCTTCCTGCAGCGACTCTATAATATTGGCCATTAAGCCATTCATCACGATTTCAACATCAACTTTTGTCCATCCGGTGGCCTCCGCCAGCCGGTTAACCAGATCACTCTTGGTTATTGTCATGTATCCTCCGCAAAAAGTCAGTAATTTTACAAAACAAACCTATTGAATGCAAACTGTATGCAAAAAAAGGATTTGCGAATTTTTCATATTAAAATACAATTGGAAGCGTACTCTGAATTGTCCGCTCAAATCGAGGTGTAATTGGAATCAACTGTGCATCGGGATTGATTTTGATAATAAAAGCAGGCCTGCCGGAGCGTAAAAATTGGGCCTACTATCTTTCAAATACCGGTGCTGGTTCAGGAGAGTCTTCGCAATATCGGGAGCCGTTTCGGCCGGGGAGAGGTGAAGGGAACGGCATACCTTTATTAAATTTCAATTAATATTAAAATAAGCGGTTGCAAAACGGGCATTCGGCAAAAACCGTTTTCCCATAAAATCATATTCTACCGGAGTTTGAAATGAAAAGTAATAACACCGCTCTGCGGAGTCTGTTCCACATAATCCGGCAAGGGACTGAACCGCCAGGTTTTAAATGATTCCAGCGTCAAGTTTTCCAGCTTGCTTTCGCCCTTTTGCAGTAAAATCGCTGATCCGACCAATCCGCTGGGTAATACGGTGAACTCGATTTTTATAGTGGCTTCCCGCTGAACCTCCGGCGGGAATTCGGGCAGCCGCTGCTGGTAAATTTCCCGTTCGATTTCTCCCTGCCAGTCTATTTCGAAGGGACGCTCGGTATTCATGGGAACATCCTGCGTCCCCTGCAGTAGCTTGTCGTCCATTTGTTTGCTGAAGAGACCCTTTTCCGTCTGCTTTTCGCGGCGGGCAAAGACGGGACCCTCCGCCTGCGACTGCGGCAGATCCGGCGTGGCGGTGGGCGTTTTTTTAACCACATTCCCGGGGCTTGCCAGTTTTTCCGGCTCAGGTTTTACTTTTTCAATAATTTCCTGATCATCCAGGTCCAGTTGCCGGCGCTCAGGTAAATCAATTTTTTCCGGTAATTTTTGACGAACTTCCTCCGGTACCGTCTGGGCTTGTTCCTGCGGCTGCTGTCGGTCCGGACGCGCCTCCCGTGCCGGAGCCTGCCAGGCCCCGGCAAAACTGAGTTCGGCAAATTCTTCGATCATCGGACGAAAATCCACGTGTATCAGCAAAAAAATCAGCAGCAGCAACAGATGTATTACCACCGTGCCGGTTACGGATACTATTTTTTCATCCTGTGCTAAATGTTTTACCATAAAACCA
>JBAPTX010000674.1:0-1531 GCA_049282375.1 Calditrichia bacterium | reverse complement strand
GGCTTTTGCCACCCTGCCGGAAGCGGCGGATTTCAGTTATTTTTTCATGTTGCGCAGTTATAACGGCTGTACCGGTTTTTTACTCTTCGACCGCAGCATTAATTATCACCTGCATTTCCGTGAACTGAAACGGTTTATTTTGCGCATTTTTAAGAAAACGGCGGATGTGTTCGAAAATGCCCAGCTTTACTCCGAGGTGAAAAGAAAATCATTGCAGAATAATCTTCTGCTGGAAGTTGGAAAAAAAATATCTTCCAGCCTGAACGTGAATGAAGTTTTAAATAAGATTATTGATTCCGTGAAACGGCTGGTCAGTTACGATGCTGCCGGTATTTTTCTGGTTGATAAACAAAATAACCGCCTGCGGCGGATGGCGACACAGGGATATGATCCGCACGTCCTGGATAAACTGGCTCTGAAACTGAATGTGGGCATTTACGGACGCGTCATCCAGACCAAACAGACCAGCAATATTACCGATGTTTCCAGAGATTCCAGTTATTATGCGGTGCGGAAATCCACCCGTTCGCAGCTGACTGTTCCCCTGCTGGACGGCGAGGAGGTGATTGGGATTATGGCGCTGGAAAGTGATAAGCTTAACCATTATACCCCTTATGATATTGAGCTGCTGATGACCTTTGCCGGACAGGCAGTGATTGCCATTGAGAATGCCCAGTTATATGAAGAATCCCTGCAGAAAAAAAGGCTGGAAAGTGAACTGGTGGTTGCTTCCAAGGTGCAGCAGGCGCTGCTTCCGGAGCGCCCGCCCGGTATTCCCGGACTGCAGATCAGCAGCCTGAACATACCCTCCCTTATTGTGGGCGGCGATTTCTTCGATGTAGTCAAACTGGATGATCAAACGCTGGGTGTTGCCATTGGCGATGTTTCCGGTAAGGGAGCGCCAGCCGCCATTTTGATGGCCATGCTCTTCGCCGGATTTAAAAGCCTTTTAAAATCCATTTATCCGGTAGTAGAAGTAGTGGCCCGGTTAAATAATCTGCTGACCGAGACTACCGCACAGGGTTATTTTGCCACCTTTTTCTTCGGTATTATTGACCCCGTTAAAAAAACAATGACCTACACCAACGCCGGACACAATCCCCCTATTTTGCTGAGAAAAGATAAATCCGTGCTCCGGCTGGAAAAGGGCGGTATCGTGCTGGGATTTTTAAGCGACCAGGAATATATTCAGGAAACAGTGGCGCTGGAATCTGGGGATTATCTTATCTGTTTTACGGATGGTATTACGGAGGTAAAGGACCGGCGCGGCCAGGAGCTGGGGGATAAGGGGCTGATTAAACTCTTAAAAAATAACTACCACAAAAAGCCGGCGGAATTACAGCAGGTTATTCTGCATCATATCCGAGAATTTAACGGGCAGGAAGATCTGGCCGATGATGTTACTTTGCTTTTGACTTACATTGAATAACCGGAGAATTTCCGCAGGAGATTTGAATAAAATATTGTAGAATAAGAAACCGGAAAATTTTTTGAATATGGATGTGCGGCAGCGCCTTACCCATTTTAAACC
>JBAPTX010000673.1:0-2099 GCA_049282375.1 Calditrichia bacterium | reverse complement strand
GTTCACCATACCTGGCTTCCGGATTCATATTCACTTTTCCGCCGTCTTCCCATTCCTGGAAAATATTCAAGCGCCAGTTACCCAGCATCTTGGTGCCGAATACATCGGGTCCGAAATCTTCCGGAGTTTTAAATGTTACATTGGCACGCACAGCGGGAACAGGCCAGCCGCGTTCCTGATCGGGAATTTCTCTTTCCTGAATGGCCAATTGCCGGTTCTCATAAATATAGCGGCGACCGGTAAGTCCCACGCTCTTAATGAGATATTCCAGAGAAGCTCGTCCGTACCACCAGCGGCCCACCTGCTTTTCCAGCCTTAATTCCAGACCGCGGATATCGGAGTAGCTGTTGTTGTTGTAAGTATTCACTACCAGTTCATTATCGAAAGCAACAATGCTCTGCGGGGTCAGCTCGTTAGTGACATCCTTGTAATATCCCATGAAGTGGATCAGGAAATTTTTAGCCATACTCTTTTCCACACCGATTTCATAGGAAACAGTTTTCGGCCAATCCACCCGTAAATTGGGAAGAATAACATCGCCTGAACTCGGCTGAACGGTATAAAGCTGGTCAATAACGGGAGGCTGGTAGAAGTGTCCGTAATTAAAAAATATCTTACTGGTTGTGGTTACCGGATGCGAAATACCCAGGCGGGGGCTTACATAAAGCTGGTATGCTTTATCATTCGTGGTATAATTCTGAAAACCATTCTGCCCTTCGCGCCAGTTCTGCAGAGAATAGGGTAATTCGCTGAAAATGAAATTCGGATTCAGATTATAGGGATTTTCACCATAATGCATGTAATCCACCCGCACCCCCACATTGGCAATTAAGCCCTGATATTCCAGTTTATCCTGAATGTAGGCGCCTAACTGCAGCGGGGTTTCATCATAATACCACCAGTACCAGGGGGTCTCGTCCCGGGGAAGGGTAGTTGCAGTATGATTGATTTCCCGCCTCTCATGAAATTCAGTATAATCCACCGAAAAACCGGTCTTTACTTCATTATGCTTGTTGATCTGGGTTACCAGATCGCCGGAGAAAGCGACTCCCCAGTAGCGGGAATGATCCTGACCGCGTCCGCCGCCGGACATCAGGAAATCTCCCAGAATATCATATTTTTCGGTGATGGAACCGTACTGGCTGCCATAATAGCCGAAAGGGGCTTCATCGTACCAGCGACCGCCGATTTTTTTGATTCCGGTGGTGTCCCGCAACCCGATCGGTTCCTGCGTTGTCTGAAAATTGGTGTATTCAAACCGCACATCATAATAGGTTTTGGAACTGATCACATGATTTAAAGACAGCCCGCCGCGATACTGCATGGTTTCCACCGGGTTATAGTTGGCATCATGCCAGATATAGCGCCAGAAGAAAGCATCGCGGGCATACCCTGTTCCTTCCCGGCTTCCGGTAATCATTCCATTGGTATCATCGTAAATCGAACCACTGACTCCCCGCACCAGCATAAAATTATTATCGAATGATAATTTCATCTGCGGGCTTAACATGGTTGTCAGTTTCAAAAGCGTGGTGCTGGAAATAGAATTATCGCGGCTGAAAGGATAGGCCAGTTGCAAATTCTCGTAGCGTTCGGACAGCATGAATGCCACCGGAGTACCGGGGACCGGTCCGCTTACAGCGCCGTCAATAATATAATCCGGTTTATCTGCATACTCGCGCAGGCGGTGCTGCCATTTCCAGACTTCCAGCAGTTCCTGCGGGGTCATATCATTGCTCGGATCAGAATCGGAAAGAAACTGCCGTGCCACTTCATTCCATCCGACAAACTCAAAGGGATATTGTCCATTGTTCACCATTTCAGAATTAACGCCGGTAAAAGCATTCGGGCCGGCATAAACCTGCCAGAAGGGCCCGTCGGCGCTGTAGGGGCTCGGACCAAAATGCTTCCGGGCAGGCGGACTTACCCGCGCATCCAGATTCAGCGAATAGCGGTTCATGCTCCCTTCCTTTGCCACAACATTAATCAGCCCGGAGCGCACATCGCCGTATTCGGCATTAAATCCACCGGTCAGAATCTCAATTTCTTTTACTGCTGATAAGTTGACATTGGTCATGGGCTGCTGAGTGCGTTTATTC
>JBAPTX010000672.1:0-14863 GCA_049282375.1 Calditrichia bacterium | reverse complement strand
CTCAAAAAACAACCTTTATTAAAGGAAATGCAACGGAGCTGGAAAGTGCTGTTTCACATAAAATGGCCGGAGACAAATGGCTGATAAATCAATTGCTCCACGAAAACGGTATCCCGGTTCCGTTCTGTCAGAGTTTTCATGTTAAAGAACTTCCGGAGGCGTTAACCTGGTTCTGCCGGCGAAACAGAACAGTCGTAGTAAAGCCGCGCCGCGGTACCAGCGGAGGCAAAGGGGTTACAGCCTGCATCAGCCAAACCAGGGATTTTATCAAAGCATTTTACGAAGCGGCCATGCACGACAGTTTTGTGCTGGTGGAGGATTATATTACCGGACGTAACTACCGGCTGCTGCTGGTGAAGGATGAATTATTAGGTGCTGTGGAAAGGATACCCCCCATTGTAACAGGAGATGGTGAACACTCTTTACGTCAGTTAATTGCGCAGGAAAATGCCCGCCGTATAGCCGCCGATCGCTTTCCCCGTTTATGGCCCATCCCCATCAACACGGACCTGAAGCTGACCCTTACAGAACAGGGTCTGAACCTACATTCCATTCCCCCAAAAGGAAAATCTGTTCCGGTCAAAACCATCTGTAACGGGCATCAGGGCAGCACGGTGGAAGAAGCCACGCGGGAGGTTCATGAATCTTATCTGGAATTGAGCCGGCAGGCAATGAAAGTCTGCAAGGTCCGGTTCTGCGGGATAGATATCATTACCCCGGATATCCGGCAGCCGGCCGGAGAAGCCGGTGCTGTAATAAATGAGATAAACACAACGCCCAGTTTTTACGGCCATTATCAGGCTACCCGTCAACAGGAAGTTCAGCCGGTCGCTGAAAAATTCTTTAAAATCCTGTTTGAAAATATTGAATAATCTCATGCAACTCACCGCCCATTCTCCCGGTTTTGAAATGCACATTATCCGCTCGCAGGATGAGCTGACCGGATTGGCAGTGGATTGGGATAACCTGGTAAAACAATATTTTCCTCATCTTTGCAATACCTTTACCTGGCACCACCTGGCCCTAATTAATTATCAACCCAAATCCCAGCTTGCCGTTATCGCATTTACTCACGGGGGAAAACTGGTGGGAATTGCCCCTTTTTGCTTCAGTAAAACAACTTTCGCAAAACTGCCGGTCCAGAAATATCATTTTTTTGAACAGTTCACTGCCCTGAGTACATTAACCATCCATAACGATTTTCTGCAGCCGGCCCTGGAAATGATGGCGCACCGGGAGGCAAATATTTTTTCGGCAGGCCACATTGTAAGCTTTACCGCTGACCAGAGTCAGTGGCAAGCCCTTTATCCTATTCTGAAAAATTTACAAAGCTGCGGCTTTCAAATTTACTGCCGCCCACGCAAAATACTGCAACTGCAGGCAAACGAAGCTGAACAGTTCCAGCGGCAGGTGCTGTCCAAACGCACCCGTAAAAATTACCGTAAAATGGAACGCCGGCTGCAACAGGCTTTCCGCACCGAGGTAATTACCCCTTCTCCCGCTGAATTGTCCGATCAGTTTAAAAATTACTGGGGCTTGTTTTTAGAGATTTATGAAAACAGTTGGAAAGAAAATTCCCACAAAGCGGTAAGCAGAATTGAATCGCATCATGAATTTTACTATTCCATTCTGGAAAAATTCAGCAAAGAAAATCACGTCCGCCTTGCCCTGCTTACCCTGGATGATAAACCCGCTGCCGCTGCCTGGTGGATTGAATATGAAGGAACCTGTTACGGAATCCAAACCGCTTACAGCAGCGGCTTCAGTTCCTACTCACCGGGAAGTTATCTGCTTCACCGGCACCTGAAGTACCTGATTGACCGCGGCATCCATCATTTTGATTTTATGGGCAATCATGCTTATAAGAAACATTTTGCAACTCATCATCGCGGATATCTTGACCTTTACCTGTTTACTAAAAAGGCGTACGGAAAGATGTTGAGCCGGCTGGTGCCCTTTTCAAGAATTTCCCTGCAACCGCTTGATGATATAATCAGCAGCGATTTCCCTGTTTATTAATCCAATGCACTTTCATTCAAGTCAGAATCGGCAGATTTCCGGAATAACTTTTTAAAGGCACCTTTCCCCAATCGTCCGGCAAACTGCCAGAAAGGCCGCATATCCTGCCCATCCCAGTACCCGTTGCTGCGCACTTTCGGATATACTTTCAGCATATTAAAATTACCGCTGCCAGCGCCTGTACTCAGCCAGTTTTCAATTTCTTTCCGAACGTCCACCCACAATAAGGATTTCCGCGAGGGAAGAAGGCATCGGGGAGTATGGCTGAGTTGTTGAAGGGCATCCAGATAGGCCAGATATTCGATTTCCAGGCCGCACTGCCGGGCAAGCCGGTTGTAAGTCACCGGACGCAGGTTAATTTCCAGAAGTTTGAAGTGGCCGTCCCGGGAATCTCTTTTGTATTCCGCTTCTCCGATACCGCTGTAACCGCATTTTTGCAGAAATTCCAGCGTGAGGCTGATTAATCCGGGCCGCCACTCCGCACGGATCAAGGAGCCGATACCATGCTCCGGGGGAGACTGGCGGATTTTCCGGCTGCCGAATACAGCAGACACGCCCGATTTTTTACTTATGAAAAAATAGACCATGTAAAACTCGTCACCGGGAATCAGTTCCTGTAACATCAATTTTATATTTGAAAAATCCCATTTTTCAGTAATCCGCTGCAGATCACTCATTGAGTTTATTTCCAGCAGTTTTTTCCCAACAATCCGGCTGAAGGGCCAGGTTCGTACCGGTTTTAAAGCCAGCGGAAATTCCAGGCCATTTTTCCGCAGGAATTCCACCTCCATTTCACCCTTCCATAGAATGGAGCGCGGATGGGGCATATTCAATTCGTTTAAATAATCGTAAAATGCATTTTTATTGATGAACAAACCGATGATTTTTTCCGGCGGCAGTGTATCCGCAAAATAATCAGGAAGTTCCTTTTTTATAGAATGGTAAGCCAGCAGCGAACGGTCATTTGCCGGAAATACCACTATCTGATTTTTCTCATTTTCGCTGCCAATTCCCAACAGAACTTCCTTTAATACAGCCGGATTCCAATCGGCAATAAGTTCCTGCCGGCGAATATAGCGGCTGTGATTCACCGGATAATCTGGTTCATCACTGAAAAGATAATAAACGGGAATTCCCCTTTTTCCCAGCGCCCGGATTACCCCCAGTGCAGTGGAAGTGGATTTACCCAATACCACTGCAGGTAAATGCCGAAAAGAACCGTTTACTGAAAACGGATCAACCCTGTTTTTATTTTGAACAACAGTTCCGCGCATATTCATATAATCGCTTGAAATACAAATTTTAAATTTATTTCGGCGGACCTCAAAATATGTAAACAATACTTGACATAACGTTAACAATAGTTTACATTTCCGCCAGTTTAGGGAATATTAGGGATGGAAACTTTGAAAAACAATCTGAAGGTATTCCGTTTTAACTGCGGCCGGCTTACGCAGCAAAAACTGGCCGATCAGTTATCCGTCTCCCGTCAGACTATTATCGCCATAGAAAACGGCAGGTTTAATCCCTCAGTCAGACTGGCTCTCAAAATGGCTTCTTTTTTCAACTGCAAAGTAGAAGATCTTTTTTATTTATCGGAGGATTGAAGATGATAACCCGGTTCTTATTCGAAAGCTTTGTGGGCATCACCGCCCTGACGTGCATTCTTCTTTTTGGATCGGTCGGTATCAGTTCGCTGGCGCTGTTCGCCCTGCTCCCGCTGATCAGCCGCAGCCGGAAAACCAGGCCGGATGAGCGTGAGTATCAACTGTTTTACCAGACCGGAAATCTTACTATGGGATTGATGGTGCTCGGGCTGGTATTAATTCACTTCCTTTCAAAAGTGAGCATTAACGGGCATCTAATCGGCAATTTCTGGATGCCCCTCAGTATTGCCTTTATGCTGCTGGCGCACGGGGCTGCCGGTACATTTATTTTCAGAACCAGATAAAAAGAAAGGCAGAGCGTGGCCCTGCCTTTCAAAATAATTATGTAAATAAAATAATGTCGATAGACTTCTAATCCTCCAGCTCTTTCATCTTTAAATGGTCGCCGGTTTCTCCCGCCACATTCCGGTACCACTCCTGCGGGTAACCGGGATGGGTCACCTTCCCGTGCTCATCTTTTACATTACCGTCCAGATATTTATAAACAAGAAACTCGCCCAGCTTCTTCCAGCGCTGCACCACCATTTTTCCGCGGGAGGTGGAGTATTCGGTTAAATAATCCGCCGCAAGGCGCGGGCTCTGCTTGTAAAGCGCTGCTGCAGCCTGGTCTATTTCTGCCACTTCGGAAACAAAACGCCCTTCCAGTTGCTGCTGCACCCTGCGGATATCCTGAATCATATGGCTGTAGCGGGAATAGGCATAATTGGAAACAAAATTGAACACCCAGAAAGCGGAATCCCAGTTGAATTCATCAAAGTTGCCGCTGCCTTCTGCAAAAGATTCCGGGACTTGCTTGATGCCGCAATACATGGGCACATAGACAGTGCTGTAAGTATCATCCAGTCCAAACCACAGAATACCGCCAATGGGATCCGGCAGGCTGCCGCGCATCTGGGCGACAAATGAAAAGCCGGTCTGCTGGGTGGAAACCGCCCGTTCATTGCAATACGTCACACTGTCTACCGACCAGGTCAGCGGACGCCAGCGGTAGGGCAGCTTGTAAGGGCCGGCGCCGACATCTTTGGTCATATCAAAATCTGTGCCTTCAAAATGGTCCCGCATCAGTTCCATTATTTCCCGCACCGCCAGCTTTTTATCGGGCTTTATCCACAACGGCATCGGTTCCGCGCCCGGTTCACCCTTTACGTAATCCATGGGCATTTTTCGGGAAGGGGCCGCACGATTAAACATTGCATACACCCGCGCTTCGCAAAACCGCAGAGCGCCGTAATCCAGCGGTGCATATGCATCGGCAAAACTGAAGTTTTTGTCCGGCCCATCGTAGTAGCCCTGCTCCCGGGCAAAGGAAATCACATCCGGGGCATAAAGGCAGTTCTCCGAATCATTCAGCGGGAACTGCCGGATGCGGGCCTGATTGGCATGGGCACTGATGTATCCGTCCGGCACCCGCCGCGCTACCCAAACCGCCCCTTTGTTTCCGGCGCCTTTTCCAATCATTTCCATGATCCAGACTTCCTGCGGGTCGGCAACTGAAAAAGATTCCCCGGAACTGTAATAGCCGTATTCATCTACTAGGTCCGCCATTATTTTAATGGCTTCCCGGGCGCTTTTGGCGCGCTGCAGGGTGATATACATCAGGCTGCCGTAATCCATAATGGCAGTAGAATCCACCAGCTCATGCCGTCCGCCGTAAGTGGTTTCGCCAATGGAAACCTGATGTTCATTCATATTGCCAACTACGGTATAGGTGCGCGGCACCTGCCGGATTTGCCCCAGATAGTCCCCGGTATCCCATTCGTAGATATCCAGCATTTCGCCCGGCTGATGCACCCCGCCGGGTGTATAATACAACTCGCCGTACAGCTCATGAGAATCGGCCGCATAGGTAATCATGGTGGAACCGTCCGCGCTGGCGCCTTTACTAATCAGATAATTAGTGCAGGCTTTCAGCGGTGGATTCCATAACAACAGAAAAGCAAACATCGCCAGTGCGGCGATTATATTACGGCATAACTTCATTGGTAAAACCCCTTCTTTAATTTTCCATTTCATATTTTGCAGTTAACCGGCTGTGCGGCGGTTAACGGCCAATATAGAAAAACCCCTGCACTGGCTCAAAAAGCTATTTTATTTTGCTCCCTGTATAAAATTTTCCAAAAAAAAAGCCACGGCAAAGCGTGGCTTATTTAAAATATTCGGGAATGATTTTACCGCAGTAACAGCATTTTACGGGTTTCGACCCGTTTTCCAGCTTTAAGCCGATACAAATAAGTACCGGAAGCCACCTGCTGACCGGCATTATTTCTGCCATCCCAGTTAATACGGTAAAAGCCGCCATTTTGCACTCCCTCCTGCAGAATGCGGACTTTCCGTCCCAGCAGATCAAATATCTCCAGTTTAACCTGCTGCCGGGAGGGAAGCCGGTAACTGATGGTTGTAACCGGATTAAAGGGATTGGGATAGTTTGGCATTAAAGCAAACTCCGTTGGCAGGCTATTTTGCGCTGAATTGCCGATGCCGACCATTTCAGAATTCTGCAGGATTTGAATACCGGTCGCGCCGTCCGCCACATAAATCCGGGATTTGAAAGAATACAGATTCCAGGCATCCCCCGGCAAATCAAATGTATCGGTATGAATCGGCTGAGCCGGATCGGAGACATCAAACATCCACAATGTAAAATTCGGAGACCCTTCTGTTACATAAGCGTAGTCATCAACCACGAAAATGTCCCAGGCAGTGAACTGAAAATCGGCATATACTCCTTTCAGAAATGGCTGGGTGGGATCACTGACATCAAGAACAATCAGCGCTCCCTGAAAATCAGTGGCACTGCCCGCATAATCAAAATCCAGCGCATAGGCATAATTACCCGCTACAAATACATCCTGCGCCCAGGGCGTAACATAACTTCCAACTTCGTTCAGATTTGCCGGATCAGAAACATCAATAATCCGGATGCCGCTGTTCTCAGCCGCAACATAGAGGTACTGGCCCTGCAGAAACAGATCATTGGCTTCATCGGGCATCAGCAGTTTATCCAGCGGCAGTGGATTGGCTTTATCCGAGATATCCAGCGACCAGATGTAGCTTGGCTGATTAGGAATCGCTTCAATAAAGTAGGCATAGTCACCCGATGCAGTTGTCCGCCAGACATCCACCGAATCAAAAACAGCCATTTCCTGCGGAGAGGCGGGATCGGAAACATCATAAACGCGGAATCCACCCATCCAGTCCGCGATATAAGCAAAACTGCTGTCCACTTCAATATCATAAGCGCCGGCATCGGTTTTCATGCTGCTTAACAATTCAGTATGATTGGGATCATTTATATTCACAATGAACATCCCGCCCTGCAGCCCGGTAATATAGGCAAGGCTGTCTTTCACCACCACATCAGCGCTGAAACCGGCATATTCGAAATATCCGGCCGGCACAACGTTGTAAGGATCGCTGATATCTATGACCCGCAGACCGCCGGTGCCGTTGGGGATATAGGCATAATTTTGATGAACAGCCACCCGGGTGTAATAGCTGTTGTAAGGCAGCACCAGTGAATCGGCCTGCTGGGGAGACTGCACATTTGTGATATCTACCACCCGGAAGCCATCCTGCTGGGCAATGTAAATGAAATTTCCGCGAACAACCATATCGCTGGCTCCATCCGGAATATCGATAGACGATACAAGCTGAAAATTTGAACTGTTTAAAATGTAAATATTAGTCTGATATTCAAAAAAGATGTTTTGGCTGTTTCCGAATACGGTATGATAGCCGAATGATCCGATCCCGGTTCCCGTACCGCCGGCAGGAATCAATTCTCCGGCACCATTCAGGGTAAAACGCCGGTAGCCGTCTTCTCCGGTGGTATGCACATACCCGTCCGGGTCAAGATAGAGATCATTGGAACGGGCACCCATCAGATCGGTAACGAATACCTTGTAAGGCGCTGCGGGATCAGAAATATTCAGCACATTTACCACGCCGTAATAACATTCAAGCACTGCAAAATCCCCTTTCACCTCCACTGTCCGCACCGGCATCTCAAAACCGCCCAGATAGATAATGGTGTTGCTTACATGAGAAATATTATTCAACTGGGAAACATCCCATATATCAAAATCCCCTTCATAAAGTGCCAGGAACAGCAACTCTTTGGACGGATCATATTCGATATCCCGAACACGGCCGGCTGTGCGGATTTCATTTGATATCAGTTGCGGATTTTCGGGATCCTGAATATCCAGCACCAGCACATTTCCCCCCGAACCCAGAAAAAGCAGGTTGCGAATGCTGTCCACCGCCACTGCCTCGGACTGCCCGAAAGCCCAGCCGCCTATCCGCTGCATAATACCACGGTTTTCTACAACTTCTTCTTCCTCCTGCCACTGCGCAGCAATTTGCCTTTCAGTATCCATAAATGGTAACTCCTGTGCCCCCGCTCCGGATATACTGATAACTAAAATCGTCGTAAAAAATAAAATTAATAAAGCTTTCATTTTACCTCCTGGAAATTAAAAATTTTAATATTGCATCATTTTCTCCTGTTAAAATATAAGTTGGGTTTGAAAAATACATCACAAAACTATCACAAAGCCGCAGAGACTTTTTAAAGGGTAGATTCTCGAGGATAAACTGAGGATTTCAGAAATAAAGGAAGCCCGCACTGAGTGGCTTCAGCCCGGTTTCTCCCGGTTAGCAGTGTCTTTTATCCGGATGCGGAATCCTTTTCCCGGAAAATATCCTTTGCAAAGAGATAAAAAAGAAGACAGTTTAATACCCGAAAAGTGATTTTTCTCAAACGAATCAAAAGAGGAGCCTGCCATGTTTCTGTCCCTTCTGCTGATCACATTTATTATTGCAGCGGCTGTATCCGTTCTCATTTCAAAATTGTTTGAAAAACCCATTACCCGGATTCTCGAGCGCATCATCAGTGACGACATCGGCATTGCCTGGGTAACCTATTTGAAATTTGCAATTATCGTCGTCGGGATTTCCGGCGGAGTACGCATCTGGCAACTGGAGCAGTATATCGCTCCCGGCAGGGAAAACATTGTCCCGCCGGCGCTCAATCTGGATCGGTGGACACTGGAGATTTACCGGACTATCATCGGCTCTCTGCAAAGTCTTGCCTGGCTGCTGCTGGTCTTTTTTCTGGTGGCGCTTATTGCCTACGTTATTGTGCGCGGGCAGGAAATGAAACGCCAGCGGCAAAATGAAGCCGGTTCCTGAAGAAAAGACGGGGCGGTTGATTTCAGTTGGCCTTCTGTTCAATCTAAACTTTTTTTCGCGGGAAATGGTAGAACAGGGGTTTACTAAATGATTATGAGTTCTATTGAGTGAAGGAAATTTATGAACACGGCCGTTCTGCTGAATATGCAGGCAGGAAAAAGCACACCGGATGTAGATTATATTTCAGACCTATTTAAAAGAGCAGGCATTCAGTTTGAAATATTTCCCACCGACCCTTCCGGCATAAGCGAAACAGTAAAAAAAATAATAAATAAACGGCCGCAGGCGGTTGTCGTCGGCGGCGGAGACGGTACCCTGAACAGTGTGGCGGGTCAACTTCTGGGCCGTGATATCCCCCTTGGCGTACTACCTCTTGGTACATTGAATCATTTTGCAGGGGATGCCGGAATTCCGGCCGAACCGGACCATGCCGAAAGTATTATCGCAGAGTCAGTCCCCCGGCGAATTGATGTAGGTGAGGTAAACGGACATATCTTCCTGAATAATTCTTCCATGGGCCTCTATCCCAGAGCGGTCCGCATGCGAAATAAATATCTCCGCAGGCTGGGCGGCCGCAAGTGGCTGGCCATGCTGATCGCAACCATTTCCGTTTTCCGGAAATTTCCGCTTTTTCACATTCACCTGCGCACAGAATCTGAAAATATTCATTTAACAACCCCTTTTGTGTTTGTGGGAAATAACCGCTATCAGTTAAACCTTTTCAAAATGGGAACCCGGACCACTTTTACCGGCGGGGAACTCAGTCTTTACACGGCCAATTGCAGCGGGCGCAGCGGCATTCTGCGGCTGATTACAAAAACCATTTTCAACCGCCTGCGCCAGGACCAGGATTTCAATCTGGACTATGTTAAGCGGGTGGAAATTGAGACGGCAAAATCTTTTGTGCGGGTGGCGCTGGACGGTGAATTAATAAAACTGAAACCGCCGCTCTTGTACAAAATCCGCCCGGCGGAACTGCCGGTTTTTTTACCGGAGAAGGATTAGGGCCGTGAAAAAAATTATTCATATTTCGGATCTGCACTTCGGCACCGAGAAACCGGAAATTGCGGAAGCTGTGCTGAAAAATATATCTGCTTTGCAGCCGGATGTGGTGGTGGTCAGCGGCGATCTGACCCAGCGGGCGCGGGTTTCACAATATAAAGCCGCACAGCAGTACCTGAAGAAGATTCCTTTCCCGCAAATTGTAGTACCGGGTAACCATGATATTACCCTGTTCGATATTTTCCGCAGATTTATAAATCCTCTCAAGCGATTCAAAAAATTCATCAATCCCGTAGTAAATCCCGTTTACCGGGATGAGGAAATCGCCATCATGGGAATTAATACCGCCCGGTCTCTCACCTGGAAAGAAGGCAGGATTTCAGTAGAGCAGATGGCCGAAATGCGTAAAACATTCTGTCCGCTGCCAAAAGAAATCTTCAAAATTCTGGTCACCCACCATCCCTTTATCCCGCCGCCGGACGACAGCGGGATCAAACTGGTAGGCCGTTCCAAAAAGGCGCTGAAGGTAATTGCGGAATGCGAAATCGAACTGCTGCTGGCCGGTCATCTGCACCACGGGTATTCGGGAGATGTGCGCACTCATTATCCCCTGCATAAAACTTCTGTACTGGTGGTGCAGGCGGGCACGGTGTTTTCCCGGCGCATCCGGGAAATGCCGAATGCTTATAATTTTCTGGAAGTGAGCCGCCGGGAAATCCGCCTGCGGGTAAGAAGCTGGAACGGAGATCAGTTTATAGAAGAACAGGTTGAAAATTTTATTAAAGTAAACGAAGACTGGCAGAAAGGTTGATTGTAACCTTGTTTTATAATTTAACCTGAGTTCAATAGAATGCATAAATCACTCTTCGACCCCAAAGGGGCCAGCTAAGCTCAGAGTGACAAAAAAAACCGTCACCCTGAGTGGAATCGAGGGGTGACAACCAACAACAGGCCGCCCCGCGGCAGATTCAGGCTGTATTTGCACCACCTGACATAAAAAAAACTGAAATCCATTCAATACTTATCCATCACATCAGATGTGCAGTTCCACCACATCGCCGTCTTCAAGCAGGTGGTCCCGCCCCACCATCTGCCCGTCGTAAACATTGCT
Source organism: Calditrichia bacterium (assembly GCA_049282375.1). Lineage (GTDB taxonomy): Bacteria > Calditrichota > Calditrichia > RBG-13-44-9 > RBG-13-44-9 > JBAPTX01. Next base: position 3,871 of record JBAPTX010000672.1, on the reverse strand, counting down.
GCCCCAGATGCGGGCGGTTTTCAAATTCTCGGCAAAATCCTTGTGGACGCTCTCTGCAAAATCCAGCACGGTGGCCCCGCGGCGCAGGGCAAAGGGGGCCGTCAAATCCGCTTCTTCACCGGGGGGTTTGGCATACACGCAGATCAGTTTTAATTCCTGAAAAATTATTTTCTGCAGTTCCTCCAGATTCTGGCGGTTTGCAGCCGAAATTTTTACCAGCGGCCATTCTCTCTCCAGCAGCTCGCAGAAAATATTAAAGTCTTCATTCATTTGCGGGGTATCGGCTTTATTCACCGCAACCAGAAAAGGAATGACAGTGGAATGCGGTTTTTCTTCAACTGAACCCGGACAGCAGGCAGGGAGCAGGCGGTTTTCCGCCAGCAGCCCGATGGTTTCTTCCAGTTGGGATAAGGGGTCCCGCTGCAGATCAATTACAATCAGCAGCAAATCAACTGTACGAAGTAAATCCAGCAGTTCCGGCTCCACATGCTCACGGCTCAGCGGCGGCGTATCAATTAATTGAATCTGCACATGCCGGTATTCCATCATCCCGGGCAGCGGCTGCCAGGTGGAATAGGGTGATGCGGCAATTTTAGGTTCAGCGCGGGTCAGCGCATTCAGCAGAGCGGATTTGCCGGTATTGGGCGGGCCAACCAGTGCTACCCGTCCGGCCCCTTCCTTTTCCACATAAAAAAGGGAGGTATGCCCGCCGCTTTTCTTCTGTGATTTTGCCGAATCCTTTAACCGGGCAAGCCGGCGGCGCAGATCCGCCCGCAGTTTGTCCGTGCCTTTGTGCTTGGGAATTGTGCTGATCAGTTCTTCCAGCAGCCTGATTTTTTCATCAAAGCTGGCGGCCGCTTTATAGCGCTCTTCAGCCCTGAAATATTCCGGCGGCAGATTGGTCGGCATTTCGGTTTATTCACCTTTTTAATGACAATTAAATCCGTTTCTGACTCTTTTGTGAAAAATCAGGCCACATCCCGGTAATATTTATCAGTCTTTTGTCCGAAAATCAACATGAATTCCTGAACCTGAAGAAAGGGGGACTTAAAGCCGCCTGATTTACCCGCAGGGCAGATCACCAGGAGGAAGTACCGATTTGCAGGCGCCTTATAAGCCTTCCCCGTCCGTTAAACCCAAAACCGCCCGAACTTTAATTCCTTATTATCTCCGGATTCTCATCTCGTTTTGTAAAATCCCGGAATCACTCCTCCCCCCGGTTTATAGGGGGTGAACGGCTTTCAGGCTCGAATCTTTTATTTCAACAAACCGCTTTTATTCCCGTCATTTTGCTTCTATTTTTGAGCCGATTTTAAAGGAAATCAATAACGACAGGAGTGATTCATGGTTAAACACGATGTAAAAGACTTAAATCTGGCGGCAGAGGGAAAAAAGCGGATTGAATGGGCCGATAATAACATGCCCGTTTTAGCGGAAATCCGGCGCCGTTTCGAAAAAGAGCAGCCCCTGAAGGGTAAGAAAATGAGCGCCTGTTTGCATATCACTGCCGAAACCGCAAACCTGGGCCGCACCCTGAAAGCCGGCGGCGCCGATCTGGTGCTGACTGCTTCCAATCCGCTCAGCACCCAGGATGATGTGGCTGCCTCTCTGGTGCAGGATTACGGAATTTCAGTTTACGCCATTAAAGGGGAAGACCATAAAACCTATTATGATCATATTCATGCCGCCATTCAGCACGATCCGGTCATTACCATGGACGACGGCGCCGATCTGGTCTCAACCCTGCACACCGATTATCCCGATAAATGCGGGCAGATTTTCGCCTCCATGGAAGAGACCACCACCGGCGTCATCCGGCTGCGGGCTATGCACGAGGACGGCGCACTGAAACTTCCCGTTATTGCCGTAAATGACGCGCTGACCAAATATCTGTTCGATAACCGCTACGGCACCGGGCAGTCCACAGTGGACGGCATTATTCGCGCCACGGATATTCTGCTGGCGGGAAAACAGGTGGTTGTGGCCGGCTACGGCTGGTGCGGACGCGGTTTTGCCATGCGCTGCAAGGGAATGGGCTCCAATGTCATTATTGCCGAAGTAGATGCCATCAAAGCACTGGAAGCGGCCATGGATGGATTCAACGTGATGCCCATGAGCAAAGCCGCCGAAATTGGGGATCTCTTTGTCACCATTACCGGCGATATCAACGTGCTGCGTCCCGAGCATTTTAAGAAAATGAAAAACGGGGCCATTGTTGCCAACTCCGGCCACTTCAATGTGGAAATTGACATTCCGGGCCTGGAAAAACTGGCCGTCAGCAAACGCGAAAATGTGCGCAATTTTGTGGATGAATACGAGCTGCCCGGCGGCAACCGCATCTTTTTGCTGGCCCAGGGACGGCTCATTAATCTTTCCGCCGCGGAAGGACATCCGGCAAGTGTAATGGATATGAGCTTCGCCACCCAGGCGCTGAGTACGGAATTTGCGCTTGAAGAGAAAAAATCGCCCGGTGTATATAAAGTGCCGAAAGAAATTGAGGAATATATCTCCCGCCTGAAACTGAAAACCATGGGCATCGAAATTGACGAACTGACCGAAGAGCAGAAAAAATACCTTAGCTCATGGGATATCGGCACCTGATTAAAAAAACGAACATCAACAATTTTCTTCCTGAAATCCCTGTTCTCCTGCAGAGCAGGGTTTTCTTTTTTTAGGCGGTACAATGCTTTTTCCGGCCTTTTCTCATACACAGGCGCCGCTGCAGCAATCGCTGGCCTTTCATCACAAAAGAAAAAAAGGAAACTTTACCGGCGGGAACTCATCTAAAAACACAGAACCTGCAATCAGAGGGAGGAATTCAAATGAAAATAATGGCCATTTTTGCTCACCCGGACGATGAAACTTTCGGGCCTGCCGGCACCCTGAGCCGCTATGCCCGCCAGGGCCATGAAATTTTTCTGTTGACGATGACCCGGGGAGAAGCCGGCTCGCTGGGAATTTCCAAAGAACTGGGTAAAAAAGAGCTGGCCCGGCGCCGGACGGAAGAATTGAAATGCGCCGCGGAAAAACTCGGAATCCGTAAACTGGAGATCGGCAATTTCCCCGATAAGCAACTGCCCGATTTGCCCGAAGGAGTAGGACCGGAATTTATCCGGCAGAAGATTGCCGGTTTTAATCCGGAAATCGTGATCACTTTCCATCCCAACGGGATTTCCGGGCACAGCGATCACCAGACCGTCAGCGGCTGGACGCTGCAGGTCGTCAAAACCCATTTCCCTCATTTGCGGCTTTTTTATTACGGGATTACCCGAAAGCAGCGGGACCAGTTTCCCGAAAGGGAACTGCAGCCGATGAAAGACGCCGAGATTACCCACCGGATCGGGGTAAAAGAATATCTGCAGTTTAAAGAGCAGGCGGCAAATTGCCATCAAACCCAGATTGAACTCTGGAAGATGTTCGAAGCACTGCCGCAGGGCTGGCAGTCGTTTTCCGGTTTCGAGCATTTCTCGCAGGCCTGGCCGCTGCCCGGTTCAGCCGATGTAAAAGGTGAATTAATTTAAATTTCTGTCCGGTTTAGAAATTCATGAGAAAGATTTTATGGTTCATGAAAAAGAACAATTCATTCAATAAACCCATTCCGGCATGCTAAAAGCTTGTCTGCTTAGCGCATTTGTGGTGAGTGATTCAGTTGCAACTTGGCCCCGGTAATTCCTGTTTGCCAATAAAATAAACCGCTTGCTTTACTTTTTAATTTTGAATTTATTTATGGCTTCGTATAAGAGATAAAACCAAATAAAGGAGATTACCGTGAAAGAAGCGATTTCAGGATTGAAGCCGGAAGGGATGTGGAAATACTTTTATGAAATCAGTCAGATTCCCCGCTGCTCCAAAGAGGAAGACCGGGTAAAGG
>JBAPTX010000671.1:0-3773 GCA_049282375.1 Calditrichia bacterium | reverse complement strand
GCCGAACTGGAAGGGGAAATGGGTGATTCCCATGTGGGGCTGCAGGCCCGGCTGATGTCTCAGGCATTGCGAAAACTGACCGCCACTGTCAGTAAATCCAACACCAGTGTTATTTTTATAAATCAGTTGCGGGAAAAAATCGGAGTGATGTTCGGCAACCCTGAAACGACTACCGGCGGGCGCGCTCTTAAGTTTTACACTTCCATCCGCATGGATATTCGGCGCATCGCTTCAATTAAAGATACCGAAAACACCATTGGCAACCGCACCCGGGTAAAGGTGGTGAAAAACAAAATGGCCCCGCCTTTCCGCGAGTGTGAATTCGACATCATGTACAATGAAGGGATTTCCCGGGAGGGAGATCTACTGGACCTGGCGGTTCGTCTGAATATTGTTCAGAAAAGCGGGACCTGGTATTCCTTCGGGGAAGACCGTTTGGGGCAGGGACGGGAAAATGTAAAGAATTTTCTTAAAGAAAATAAAGATTTCCTGGACCGGATTTCCCTGCTGGTGCGCCAGAAACTGGGCATGATTCCCGCCGAAGAAACTGCCGAATCCGGCAACGGAAAAAAAGCGGCCGAAACTGCCAAAGCAAAGCAGTAACACCGGCGGATTGATCCGGCATGGTTACAATTGCGGACATGAAGATGCGCCGGGGCCGCCCGGAACGTTTTATTGTGGCACTGGAATCGGGTGAAGAACTGGTGATGAGCCCGGAGATCGTGCTTGAATTTGGGGTGGCTCCCGGCAAGCAGTTCGACCAGAATTCCTTTTTGAAGCTTTTAGAAGCAGATAGCCGGCGCCGGGCTCAGGATCAGGCCATGCGCTATCTGGCCCTGCGGCCGCACAGCCGGCAGGAACTGGAAATTAAACTTCGCCGCAAAGGGTACCGGCCGGATACTGTTAATCCGGTTCTGACGCATTTGAAAAAAATAGATCTGCTGAACGACCGCCAGTTTGCCCGGCTATTTATTCAGAATGAGATCCGCCTGCATCCCTCCGGAAAGCGGCTGCTGCAGCAAAAATTATTTCAAAAGGGCATTAAAAAAGAGATATCAGATGAACTGCTGCGGGAATTGCTGCCGGAAGATCTGGAGATGGAACTGGCGGAACAGGTGGCGCAGAAATACTGCAGGATCAACCGCCGCCTGCCGGCAGACCGTTTAAAGGAAAAGTTAGTACGCCACCTGCAGAGCAAAGGTTTTGGATGGGAGGAAATCCGGGCAGTGATGAGCCGGCCGGAAGATAATTTCCCGGAAGATGTACCTTCATAAACTTTTGCCGCAAAGAAACTCAGCACCCCTCAGGAATTTCTCAGTTACCAGCCTAAACTGCAGCTCTTGACCGCCAAACTGAAATACAAGGTTTGACTGGTTTTCAGCCGGTTTTCTTTCCCGCGAAGCGAACGACTAAAAAAATAACCAGAAATCCCGGCAGCAAAACCCACCAGCCGGTTAATCCGAATCCCACCGGCAGATATCCGAAAACACTGGCGATCAGCCCCACTGTCAGGGCATAGGGCAGTTGCGTCCTCACGTGATCAATGTGATCGGCTCCGGATGCCATAGAGGACATGATGGTGGTGTCGGAAATCGGTGAGCAGTGGTCGCCGAAAGTGGCCCCGGCCAGTACAGCCGCAGTGTTGCTCAACATCAGGGCCATGCGGTGCGCCTCGCCAATGGCATCCAGAGTTTGCGGAAATTTAAACGCAAGGGGAATGGCAATGGGCATCAGGATGGCCATGGTTCCCCAGGAAGTGCCGGTGGCAAAGCTGACCACCGCTGCACTAAGGAAAGTGATAAGCGGCAGCCAGTGAGGGGTCAGAAAAGTGCGGGTTAAATGAATCACATAATCAGCCGTAAAAAGGTCCTGACAAATGGTGCCGATCGCCCAGGCGGCAGTCAGAATCAGGGCGGCCATAATCATGGAGCGGATACCTTTGACCCACGCATCCATGGCCTCCTGCAGGGAAAGCAGCCGCTGGCTTACCGCCAGCACAATCGCTGCAACGGAACCGGCAAAAGCTGCCCACATCAGAACGGCAAATGAATCCGCCTGCCCGATTAGCCGGCTGAAATATCTAAGCAGATTCCCGGAATCAGCAGTTATTCCGGTGGTTTGCAGGCCTTGCCATCCTGTATAAATCAGCCCCGCAGCCACGGTGAGAATCACGATCATTACCGGCAGAAAACCATTCAGCCAGCGCAGCGGGATTCCCTCCGGCGCCAGCCCGCCGCTTTCGGTGAGGTCCGTAAGCGGTGTTGCATCCGGGCGCAGCACTTCACCGGTACGGCGGGTGCGTATTTCCGCCCGGTACATGCTGCCGAAATCCCGCATCAGAAAGGCAATCAGAAATCCGAAAAACAGAGTGTAAAGGGGATAAAAATTATAGGGGATGGTTTTGATAAAAATCAAATAAGCATTCTGCTGCATTCCCAGTGCATTAAAAGACTGATCAATCAGGCTGATTTCATAACCGATCCAGGTGGAAATGATAGCCACATTGGCAACAGGCGCAGCGGTGGAGTCTACCAGGTAGGAGAGTTTCTCACGGCTGATGCGCAGTTTATCCGCCAGGGGGCGCATGGTGTTGCCAACCAGCAGGGTATTGGCATAATCATCAAAAAAAATAAGAATTCCCATCCCCCAGGTTGCCAGTTGCCCGAAGCGGGCATTGCGGGCATAGCGGGAAAGCCTTTCCACAATTCCCTGCATCCCCCCGGAGCGGGTAATAACCCCCACCATGCCGCCCAGCACCAGGCTGAAGATCAGAATGGAAATACGCTGCGGGTCGGCGAGCGCCTGAACCAGATATTCATCAAGAGTGTGCAGAAATCCCAGCAGCGGGTTGTAATCATAAATAAAACTGACGCCGGTCCAGATGCCTGCAAAAAGAGCAACGATTACCTGGCGGGTAAGGAGCGCCAGCAGAATGGCCAGAAGCGGGGGCAGAATGCTGAGAATTCCCGGCAGCACCCGCCATTCCATTTCACTGCGGAAGTGGTTTATTTTTAACCGCAGCCGCTGCAGTCCGCTGTGGTTAACTTCTACATTTTCAATGATGAATGCCTGGTCCGAACGGTAGGTGGCGGGAAAATGGCCCGCTGCCAGCAGTGTACCTTCCGGTAATTTCCGGAGCTGATAGCTGATCCGGGCGGAATCAATGCTGCTCCAGAATCCGGCTTTGGGCTTAATGGTAATGTGAAAAGGCACATTTGTCAGTACGACCCGGGGGGATTCCACTGTAAAGGGATTACTGCCTGCCTGTACGGTGCAGACCAGAAGAAAAAGAATAAATAAAGGCGGGGAGATTCGCCGTATTCGCATGGCTGAAAATAATATAGGATTTCTCTTAAAAAAAAGCGGGAGATTGTTTTTTGAAGGTTTTTTCCGGTTCTGGAGCAGACTGGGTCCCATACTTTTGGTGCTTTTTAAGTTCTTTTTTTAAATTCCGGCAGGGTTGTTTATAAAGCGGCTTTTTTGTAAGTTTGGCAGTTATTAAAATGCTCCGGTTTATCCGGGTTCAGAAAGAAAATATAAAATGAATCAGCCTGCCGCTCTTCAAACCATCCACCGCCAACCCTGGGGCACTTTGCGGCGCTACAATGCTTATGTGGATTATTTGAAAGGCCGTTTCGGGGGGCGCATCCAGAAACTGATTGTTGATGCCGGTTTCACCTGTCCCAACCGTGACGGTGCGGTGGGGAGCGGCGGCTGCATCTATTGCGACAACGAAAGTTTTAAACCCTCCTACTGCCGGCCAAGTGTTCCCC
>JBAPTX010000670.1:0-3508 GCA_049282375.1 Calditrichia bacterium | reverse complement strand
AAGCCAGCCAGATGGTTCTCAGATTGCTTAACATATGATTTATCCACTTCTCTTTGTCGCACATAAACCGGGTTTATGTTTTCTCATTTTGAAAATCCTATTTTTTGGCTGAAGCCAAATTTAATTCGGATTCTGATTTCCACCACCTGAAGGCGGCGGCAATTGAGCAAAATAAAACACTACCCTTAAATTTGTGTGCCCGGCTTTCAAACTATAATGATTCCAGGCCCGCTCTCCTTCCTCTCCATTCATCCTTCTCATTTGTCCTTTTTCAATTTTCATCGTTTATCCGCTTGCCAAAACAATGGCGCCGGTGACCAGCAGGTTCAGCAAAGAGAGCGGCAGCAGCAGTTTCCAGCCGTAGGACATCAGCTGATCGTAGCGCGGGCGCGGCAGTGAAGCTCGCAGCAGGACAAAAAACAGAATAAACACACCGGTCTTCAGGAAAAACCACACCACCGGCGGCAGGAATCCGGGCCCCAGCCAGCCGCCGAAAAACAGGGTGACCGTCAGGGCCGAGACCAGGGTGATTCCCAGATATTCCCCCACAAAGAACATCCCGAACTTCATCCCGGAGTACTCGGAATGGTAACCGGCCACCAGCTCGCTTTCCGCTTCCGGAATATCGAAGGGCAGCCGGTGGGTTTCGGCAATCCCGGCAATCATAAAAATGACGAAGCCCACAAACTGCGGCACCACAAACCAGATTTCCCGCTGGGTTTCCACAATCACACCCATATTAAAGGAACCGCTGAGCATCACCACACCCATCAGAGACAGGCCCATGAAAACTTCGTAGGTCATCATCTGCGCGGAGCCGCGCAGGGCGCCCAGCAGCGAATATTTGTTATTGGATGCCCATCCGCCCAGCACCAGACTGTATACCCCCAGAGAAGACATCGCCAGGAAAAACAGGAGTCCAATATTCAGATCCGCCACCACGATGGCCGGCGCGTAGGGAATGATGGCAAAACTCATCAGCACCGTAGCCACCACAATGGCCGGTGCCATAATGAATACAAACTTGTCTGCAAAGGGCGGAATCCAGTCTTCTTTGAAGAAAATCTTGATCATATCCGCCAGCACCTGCAGCAGCCCGAAAGGTCCCGCGCGATTGGGACCGTAGCGGTCCTGCCACACCGCCAGCATGCGCCGCTCCACATAAATCAGCCCGGCGGCAATGGTGAGCATACCCAGCAGCACCCCCAGAATAATCAGGAAATAAATCAGCGTCTGGCTCATTGGCTCACCTTTTGGATGGTTGCGAATGTTGGCAGATCCAGAAAGGGCAGTTCGGGAAATCCGTACGATACGCCGGCAGTACCGCGGGGAATATCGTCTCCGGTTTGCAGTGTCAGTTCGATTTCTGCTTCTCTTGCCCGCAGCCGGATTCTGTCAGTTTCTTTCAATCCGCGGCTTTCGGCTTCCTTCCGGTTCATCAAAAGAAAAGATTCCGGTTTTCTCTGCGCCACAGCCGGAGTCAGCAGGCTGAGCGGTTCCGAGCCGAATATGCGGTAACCCGGAAAAATCAGCCATTCATTCTCTCTGGCAGAAAATGGAACCGGAATTCTGTTTTCGTAAGCGATCTTCTCCTGCGTGCGCGGTTCAATCAACCGCAGGCCCGGATCTCCGCCGTGCAGAGGCCCGCCCACTTCTATCTGATACTTGTTGACGGATTGCACCGAATTCCAGCCGGGCGACCAGAAAAAAGGGATCAGCGAAGCGGGCGGCTGGCCGCGATAGCCCTCCATCGTAAAGCTGAGCGGCGTATCGGGATCATCCGGCGGCTTTGCCTCATGGACATTCTCATTGGCGTGCATGGCGGTGCGCCCGCTGTAGCGATGGGGTTCGCGGGGAATTTTCTGTCCGGCAATGCGGAATCCCGGCGGCGGGGCAATCCCCCGGATGCCTTTAAACTGGGGCAGCGCTTCTTCCAGCACCGCCAAAATGGTGTCCGGATTGTGCCAGACTTCCCCTCTTTCTGAACCCGAGACGCTCATCAGCTCCCGCAGCCATCGCCAGCTTTCCCGCACTTCCCCTTCGGGCACAAAGACCTGATAGAACCGCTGAGCCCGCCCCTCATTATTCACCAGTGTGCCGTCCGATTCGGCAAAGGTGCCGGAGGGCAGGACAAAACCGGCCTGTTCGGTGGTGCGGTTCTGCAAAGAATTTAAGGTGATTAACTGATTGCATTTTTCAATGAAACGATCCACCATCGGCTTTTCCAGCCTGCGATACAGATCATTCTCCAGCACGATGGCAGTATCCGCATCGCCTTTTTCCAGCCGCTCTAATGCAGCAGACAAACTGTTGCCGCCCATCATGGCCAGTCCCAGACTGTTGGCTTCCGGAATTACCAGTGATATCTGCGCCTGCACTCCGTTGCCGTGCAGTGCGCGGGAGATATCTGCAGCGGCGTGAAGCAGCTCCGGCGATCCTGTGCCGGTGCCGGAAACGATCAGCGGATTCTTAGCGGATTTCAAGGCCGCGGCAATTTCTTCCGCTATTTTTCCGGTTTCATCGGATAAATCAGTAACCGGTGGACGGGCTGAATCGAGTGCATGGGCGATGGCAAACCCCAGCCGCGCCAGATCCGGCGGAGCGTCATGCCAGACCACATTGGCGATTTCATCCAGTTTGGTTTCGTGACCGGCGGCGATGAACAACGGGCCATGGGTCTCCTGCGCGGCTTCGCGCACGGCCGCGTCATGCCAGCCGGGAATGTTGAATTTTGCGGCAATATCTACCTGCACCTGCCGGGCAGCCTGACGCAAAGCGAGCGCCAGCATGGGCGCGGTGTTTGTTACATCCTCTCCCAGTACCAGAACGGTATCCGCCTTTTCGATTTCCCGCAGGGAGGGGGTCCGCGCGGGGCCTTCTTTTAAAATTTCCAGCACCGTATTCATCAGCAGATAATCCTTTTCAGAAACGCCCGGGTAGAAATTCTCCGCCCCGACCAGCTCCCGCAATAGGAAATTAGATTCCAGCGATGCGGTGGGAGATCCGATTCCAATAAGCTTTCGTCCATTTTTGAACAGCCCGGCCATTTCCTTCAGCAGGTCTTCCGTGCTGATGGGTTCGAAACCGGTCCCGGACTGTATCCGCCGCAGCGGCTGGCGGATACGTTTTTCACTGTTCACAAATTCGTACCCGAAGCGCCCGCGGTCGCAAATGAAATAGCCGTTCACCTCACCATTGTAGCGGCTCATAATCCGGCGCAGCTTGCCGTATCGTTCTGCGGGGATGATGTTGCAGCCCAAACTGCACAGGTGGCAGACGGAGGGCGCCATGGTCAGGTCCCACTTGCGGGTGTAATGCTGCTTCAGTGTTTTATCGGTAAATACGCCGGTGGGGCAGACTTCCACCAGATTGCCGCTGAATTCGTTTTCCAGCGTGCCGTCCTCATGTCGTCCGAAATAGACGTGATTATGGGCGGCAAAGACGTTCAAATCACGTCCGCCGGCGTACTCCCGGTAAAAGCGCACGCAGCGGTAGCACTGAATACAGC
>JBAPTX010000669.1:0-1990 GCA_049282375.1 Calditrichia bacterium | reverse complement strand
GCTTCAGATATTTGGACGTTGTAAAACCCATACCAATTCCTGAACAAACTATTTCCCCCAATAAATTATATAATTCCGCATTTTCCAATTTTATATTTAAGCGGAAGATGTCTGGTGAATTTCACTCTCAAAACCGGTATTTTGATGAAAGTAATACCTTTTGCTGTTATCCTGTTTTTAACCCTTTCTTTGTGGCCTCTTTCGAGTCAGGCTGCCTATGAGATTAAAATAAATGGAAATAAAAAATTTTCCGCTGAATTGTTAAAAAGGGAAATTCTGTTTCTGAAATTCAGGGATGCCGGCAAAAATGAACTTCAAAAAGCTGCGGACCTGCTTCAGGAATTTTATGAAGACCGGGGTTTTTTACTGGCGGAAGTTACTTATACGATAATTGAGAAAAATGACACCTTAAAGCTGCCGCTGGCTGTTTTTAATATTCAGGAAAACGATCAGTTTTATTTCGGCGAAATTGATATTAAAGGGCTTAACTATAATAAACCCGCCTTTGTAAGATCATTAATAAATTTGGAAGCCGGGCAGCCGCTTTCCCGTAATCTGATTGTAAAATATCAAAAAGAATTAAACAACAGTGCTTTATTTGATTCCGCTAAATTCCTGATCAAAGATTTCGACTGGGAAAAAGCGCGGGTTAATCTGGTATTATGGGTATATGAGCGAAAACCTTTTTTCGTGGGCAGCGGGATTGGCCTGGACAGTGAAGATGGTTTGAAATACATTGCCGAGGGCGGGCGCCGTCATTTATGGGGAAGGGGTGAACAGGCGCGTTTGGAAGGCGCCATTTCATATTATTATACAAATAGTGTTTTTCTGAAGCATGTGCATTTATCCGGCAGTTACTTTGATCCGCTTTTTATCTGGCGGCGCCTGCAATGGATGGGTAAAGTGGGTTATGAGTCTGATAAGCCTACTTATGTTGTTTTCAGCTTCGGTAAGTTTTCTGCGGAAAGTAACTTCCGCATACTGTTGATGGAGAATCTCAGCGCACAGGTCGGCGGTTCTTTTGATAAGGTACAGCTTTACAAATATTCCGGTGAATACATTCATGATAAACGAATACGGGACCGCATCGATCAAAACCGGCAGCTTCGCTTCGGATTGTCATATAACAGCACCTATCCGCAGTTCGACCCCATGATAGGACATAAATGGGAGCTCAACTATCAGTATACCGGGGGATTATTAGGGGGCAACAATGATTTTAACCGCTTTACCGGCACCTTTTCCATTTTCCTGCCAATCAATTCGAGAAATGTACTGGCGCTGCATTCGCGTGCCGGATGGATGGAAAGATTCGGGGAAACGGTGAGCATTCCCAGTTACCAGCGTTTTTTCCTTGGCGGTTCACGGAATTTGAGGGGATATCGTAATAACCATATTGGCCCCCAAAACGAAAACGGCCGCTATACCGGCGGGCTGGTGCTGGTTTATCATGCGGTGGAATGGCGCCACTTACTGAGCCGCCGATGGCAGTTGATCGGCTTTATTGACAGCGGGCTGCTGACCAATAAAATAGCTGAACTTAAAGTGGAAAACTTTGTAATAACAGCCGGACCCGGCTTCCGTTACCGTTGGCGCGGCAGCCTTTTTGCCCTGGATTTGGGGGTTAAAGTAAGCGATTTTTATTGGAAAGAACCGGGATGGGTTCATTTCGGGTACGGACAGCACTTTTAAATCTACTGGGGAGATCATCAATTATATGCGGTATTTTCCATCCGTTTTAACCATTGTTTTTTTACTCTCTTTTTTTTATTTTAGCCCGGCGCAAGTAGTCGATCCGGTAATTTCCTTCGGACAGTCAATTCCGCAGAAAGTCACCAAAATCGATTCCATGTTATCACAATATTATCAGGAAAGCATTAAAGAATATCTGGATGAAATCGGTGAATTCCGGGTAACTTCCAGCAAATTGCGCTATTGGGGCGACTTTTTTGATAATCGAATTCAAATGCAGTATGAACAGCCGCTCTCC
>JBAPTX010000668.1:0-1718 GCA_049282375.1 Calditrichia bacterium | reverse complement strand
ACCCTCGGCCGATACGTTTGAAATTCAAAAATTCCAGCTAATTTACCATCTTTTGCTCATAGGTTTCCTGCCGCACGCTGTGGCACCATCATTGCATAATAGCAGACCGGACGATATGGAGGTCAGTAATGATCAAGGATTTGTTATTCAAAAGGTCTTCAATTCCTGTTCTGGCAAAAGGGCTGGATGTTTATGCACTGCGGCAGAAAACGATTGCCGGAAATATTGCCAATGTACAGACGGAGGGGTATCAGCGGAAGGATGTGGAATTTGAAGCACACCTGCAGGATGCACTCGCCCCGAAAATCCAGGGTAAAACAACCCATCCGGGACATATGCTGGTAGGCAAAAACAAGTTGAGCACTGCCGGCCCACGGGTGGTGGAAGATTTTGAAAACAGCCGGGTAAGCGGCGTGAATAATGTGGATATCGACCATGAAATCGTAGAACAGGTAAAAAATGAAATCCGGTTTCAGTACGGCAGCCGGTTGCTTAGCCGGAATTTTGCCGCTTTGCGGGCCAGTATTAAAGGAAGATTTGATATTTAAAAAATCAGGAGGGCAGGATGCCGGTTGATAAACTGTTCGGTTCATTAAACATCAGCGCCAGCGGATTAAGCGCACAGCGGAAAAAGCTGGACGTTATTTCCAGTAATATTGCCAATGCGCACACCACCCGCACGGAAGACGGAACGCCTTACCGGCGCCGGATAGCGGTAATGGAAGGGGAGAAAAGTACTGACTTTGATGTGGTGTTGAACGAAAAATCGAGAAAGCTGGCCACCAGTAATGCCCGCCATATTTCCGGAGGAAGTTTCTCCTCCCGCACCCCCCGGCAGGAAGTCGGCGTAAAAGCTGAAATCAGAGAAGATCAGTCCGATTTTGTTCAGATGTATGATCCTGCCCATCCGGATGCCGATGAAGAAGGATATGTACTTACCCCCAATGTTAACCTGGTATCGGAAATGGTGGATATGATCAGCGCCTCCCGCAGTTACGAAGCCAATTTAAGTACCCTGGATGCTGCAAAGAAAATGGCCAAAGCCGCTTTGGATATATAGCAAGGAGTGATGCATGAAAATTTATGGAAACAGCGCAACTATTTATCAAAATCCCGCGGCGCAGCGCTCACAGGCGGACAACAATGGCAAAGTCACCGCGGATAAAGCCGCCGGGACGCCAGCCGGTAAATCTTCACAGAAAGAGACGCCGCAGAAAATAAATATTCCGGCGGATTTTCGTGAAAATATGCTGCTGAATAAAAAGGAGCAGGAATTTTTTACAAAGATGTATCCGAAAGCCAAAAAAGAGATTGCCCGGTATGTGGCAAACCAGCAGCGGCAGCCGGTGGAAAAAGGCAAACACATTGATGTGCGAGGTTAAAAATGGTTGATAAAATTGGAATCAGTAATCAGTTGCTGCCCTCTGTGCAGCCGGGTAAAAAGGCGCCGGATAACGGGAAGGGCAGTTTTGGAATGACCCTGCGCGATTTTTTATCGGATGTTAACCAGCTTCAGAATGAAGCAGGAGAAGCACAGGAAGCCCTGGTGGAAGGCGAATTAACAGATTTACACCAGGTAACCCTTGCCGCAGAAAAAGCGCGGGTAGGCCTGGAAATGCTGCTGGAAATGCGCAACAAAGTAATGGAATCCTATCAGGAAATCATGCGGATGCAGATTTAAACGGTATGCAGGGAAACCTTAATAAGGATGTTTATAT
>JBAPTX010000667.1:0-2363 GCA_049282375.1 Calditrichia bacterium | reverse complement strand
ATTGACAAAGAATCGCGGTCTGCTGAAGCGGAAAATCAACGATCTGAATGTAAAGGGTAAACTGGATTACGATTACATCATAATTGACACCCCGCCCAGCCTGAATGATTTAACGGCCATTGCTTTGGTGGCAGCCACCTCTGTTCTGGTTCCCCTGCAGTGCGGATTTTTTGCCTTACAGGTCGTGGAAAGATTGTTGCGGCTGGTCCGCCGCTTGCGGGTTACTTTGAATCCAGACTTACGCATGGAAGGGGTGCTGCTGAATTTTTATGACCGTAATACGCGGGAATCCCGCCGCGCTGCGGAAGAAGCCCGGCAGCTTTTCGGCAAACTAGTTTTTAATACCGTTATTCCCAAGAATACCTCGCTGGGTCTTGCCTCTTTCGAGAGCATGCCGCTGTTACTGATGGATGCCGCCGCCCCGGGCAGCCGCGCCTTTTTGAAACTGGCAAAAGAAATTATGGCCCGCCAGCAGAACCCCGAAAAAATTTATTACCGCCAGAATCTGCAATCCACCCTGCAGCCAAAATATTCCATTCTGGAATGCTGAGCAGCATAAAATAATCCCGGTCTTCGCGCTTCAGGATGAAAATGGGAAAGCTGGAATACCGGAATATTGGAATGATGGAATGTTAGTATGATGGAATATTGTTTCCGGCTGTTTTCCCGCCCTTCCGGACTGCGAATTAAATATCAGGCCGCCGATCCCCATAAAAATAAAATGAATTGCAATTCGGGTAAAAAATTTTAACTTTATTTCCCGTGAAAAGAAACTCTGTTAAATTTCAATATTATTTAATTTCAGGAGAACTCATGAAGCAAGTTTATAAACTGATTTTTACGGTTATGCTGTTACCGTTAATCGGTTATTCGGTCGATTTTCACCCGGAGGTAAAAGAGCAGTTAAAAGCCAGCGGGCAATTGGAAAAAATGGCAGCGGAATACCGCGATGCCCGCCAGCGGGGAGTCGATAATCCGGCAGGCAATGCACTGAACGTGAAAAATGTGCTGGAGAACAGCACCACTTTTCAGATAAATGGGCTGATCCTGCTGGTTGACTTTGCGGATAATCAGGCGGATACCCTGAATCATCCGCCGGCAGAATTTGATGACCTGCTTTTTTCAACCGGCACCTATACCACCGGCAGTATGAACGATTTTTATCTGGAAAATTCCAATAACAAAATGGGTATTTCCGGACTGGTTACCAAATGGGTGCGGATGCCGCAGAATTACAGCTATTATGTGGACGGACAGGCAGGATTCGGCAACTATCCCCGCAACGCTCAAAAAATGGTGGAAGATGCCGTTGCCGCAGCCGATTCCTTTGTTGATTTCTCCCAGTATGATAATGACGGTGACGGTTATGTGGATGCCCTGTTTGTGGTGCACAGCGGTCCCGGGCGCGAAACCACCGGTTCGGACAACGATATCCATTCCCATGCCTGGAGCATTAATCCGCAGATGCGCGACGGTGTCATTATTCAGCGCTATTCCATGGAACCGGAAACCCAGTCCAATCACTTTGTGACCATGGGCGTGTTTGCCCATGAATTCGGGCACGTTCTGGGACTGCCGGATTTATATGATACGGATTATTCCACCTCCGGAATCGGCCGCTGGTCGGTAATGGCAGGCGGCTCCTGGGCAGGCCCTCCCGGATTGAGCGGCGCTGTGCCGGTTCATTTCGACGCCTGGTGCAAACAGGACCTGGGCTGGATTACACCCACCCAGTTAAGCGGAGACAGTATGGGCGTGAATATTCGTCCCATTCATGGTGATTCTTCCACTTACCGGCTCTGGACTAATGGCGCAGGAGGCCCGGAGTTTTTCCTGCTGGAATACAAAAAGAAAGTGGGTTTTGACAGTTACCTGCCCGGTGAAGGGCTGCTGATCTGGCATATTGATGAAAATGTACCGGGCAACAGTAATGAACTGCACCGCAAAGTGGATCTTGAGCAGGCGGACGGTTTGAATCAGTTAAGTTTTAACGGAAATTCAGGAGATTCGGGAGATCCCTTCCCCGGTTTTACCAACAATACAACCTTCAGCGGACTGACAAATCCCAACAGCAACAATTATCAGGGGCAGGAATCACTGGTGGCGGTCGTTAACATTCAGGATAACGGCAACGGTGCAACCGCGGATCTGTTTACGGCATTTCCGCTGCCGCTGGTCCGTATTCTGGAAATGACTGTAAATGATTCCCTGGGAGACCAGCAGGGCGACCTGGACCCCGGCGAGCATGTCTGGTTTTCTGTAAAAGTGGCCAATGTGGGTGCCGAGACCCAGAATATCGCTTTTGACCTGCAGTCCCCGCAGAGTTATGTTAGCCTGTTGAACACTCAGTATACGCTGGCTAC
>JBAPTX010000666.1:0-6971 GCA_049282375.1 Calditrichia bacterium | reverse complement strand
GCTTAACCGGTACATTGTATCCCCATGCATGGCCGATTCCACTTTGGCCGAAAAATCCCTTTTTGAATTTGCGGGTGCCGGTCAGCCGGGTGGCTGCATTCAAATTCCAGCCACGGTATTCCCATCCGATTACATCGTCGATTTCAGGCGCTGAACTGGACTTTATTAATTTATCCAGCGTTTTCTTGTCCAAAGCGGACAAGCTGTTAAACGTATATGGCTGCATCTTTTAATCCCCGATTTAGAAGTGTATTTATTTTCAGAATCATCATCAAAAAGATGATTTATTTAAACCGGTTATCCCTTTGTTGATAAGCGGATGAAATCGAAATCTGTAGGGAGTTATGACAAATATACTTAAAGCATCATCAGCCTTCGGCAGGAAATCTCTCTCTATCAGAAAAAGGAATATTTAAAATCATAAAAATTGAGTAAGGCGTTTGATAACTATAATATTTATAAAACGACCTTAATTAAAACAGTGCTCATAAAATATAATATGAATAATATTCCAATATGTCAATATCAAATTAGGGTCTATGAGGAGAAATTCAGCAGCGTGAGAACGGGCAGGCTACAAATAACTGCCGCAGTATTTGCAGTGAATGGCATCCCTATCGTGGCCTTCTGCACCGCAGGAGGGACAAGCCTGTGTAGAAAATGAGTCCTTTTCGGATACTGCACCGGATTCAGCCCGGGTTATTTCGGAAGTAACAATTCCGGTAGGAACAGCAATAATACTGTAGCCCAGAATCATGATCAGCGCCGCCAATGCCTGACCTAAATTTGTTTTTGGTGAAATATCCCCGTAACCGACAGTGGTGAGGGTAACAATTGCCCAGTAAACACTTCTTGGAATACTGGTAAAGCCATTCCTTTCCCCTTCAATAAGGTACATCATCGATCCGAGAATCACCACCAGGGTAAAGACAGCAAACAGAAAAATGGTAATTTTCCGGCGGCTGGCCCGTAGCGCCTGCATCAGCAGCGTCGCTTCCGATAAATATTGTACAAATTTCAGCACCCTGAAAATCCGCAGCACCCGCAATATGCGGATCACCAGCAAATACTGAGCACCGGGCAGCAGTATGCTGATATATGTCGGCAGGATTGCCAATAAATCAATAATGCCGTAAAAACTGGCGGCATAAGCGGAGGCTCGTTTTACGCTGATGAGGCGAAGGACATATTCGATGGTAAAAATGATCGTAAAGAACCATTCGGCAGCGGTCAGCAGTGTGCCGTACTGTACACGGATACGGGCAATACTTTCCAGCATTACCGCCGCAACACTCAGCAGAATGCTGACAATCAGCAGAATATCAAACAGTTTACCGGCGGGAGTATCGGCTTCAAATATAATTTCATGAAGTTTCATGCGCCGGGTTACATGGGCAGGATTTTCGGAGGATTGCTTCAAAAAATAAATTCCGGTTTAAGAATAAGGCTGAAGTGGTTGTAATATTTCAGGATTCAGCAACTGCATCTTTCCGGTGAAAATTATGAACGTTCGACCGGCTCCAGAACTGCGGTAAAATGGCGCAGAAAAGGCGGTTCATAAACAATGCGGTAGCCTGAAATTTCCTCTTTACGCTGCAATATTTCGCGAAGCGCACCAGCGACATAATCAAGGTGGGAGGCAGTGTAAACCCGGCGTGGAATTGCCAGCCGGACTAAATCCAGCTCGGGGTATTTCCACTCACCGGTAGCTGGATCTTTGGCGGCAAACATCAGGCTGCCAATCTCAACCGCCCGGATGGCCGCCTGTCGATACAACTCCACCGTCAATGCCTGGCCGGGAAACTGCGACTGTGGAATATGCGGGAAAATTTCTTTTGCATCGATATAAATGGCATGCCCGCCAAAGGGGCGCACAACCGGAATACCGGCTTCTATCAGCAGATTTCCCAGATAGGCAGTATGTTCAATGCGGTATTGCAGGTAATCTTCTTCCAATACATCATGCAGTCCCCGCGAAATGGCTTCCAGATCGCGCCCGGCCAATCCGCCATATGTCAGGAAGCCCTCATGTAAAATCAGCAGGTTCTGTAATTTTAGATACAATTCTTCGTCACTTACAGCAATAAAACCGCCAATATTAACCAGCGCATCTTTTTTAGCGCTCATCAGGCAGCCATCGGCATAAGAAAACATCTCCCGGACAATCTCTTTTATAGATTTATTTTGATATTCCTTTTCCCGCAACTTAATAAAATAGGCATTTTCGGCAAAACGGGCCGCATCGAAAAAGAGAGGGATTCCATGATCGTGGCAAATCCCACTAATCCGGCGGATATTTTCCATGGAAACGGGCTGTCCGCCGCCGCTGTTGTTTGTAATAGTGATCATCACCAGCGGTATATTTTCCGTGCCGTGCTTTTCAATGGCATTTTTTAACTTCTCCGGGTCCAGATTGCCTTTAAAGGGATGTTCCAGCCGGGGATTCAACCCTTCATCAATAACGCAATCCAGGGCTGTTGCTCCCAGATATTCCACGTTAGCGCGGGTAGTATCAAAATGGATATTATTAGGTACCACAGAATTTTTATTGAGTAATGTTTTGAAAAAGACACTCTCTGCAGCCCTGCCCTGATGAGTGGGCAAAACAAACGGGTATCCCAGCAGCTCTTCAACGGTTTCTTTAAGATGATAAAAATTACGGCAGCCCGCATAGGATTCGTCACCCTGCATGATCCCTGCCCATTGGCGGTCGCTCATGGCGCTGGTACCGGAATCGGTCAGCAGATCAATGAAAATAGCTTCGGCCGGAAGCTTAAACACATTATATCCGGCTTTCTGAATTAACTCCTCACGATTCTCTCTGCCAATTTTTTTTACCGGTTCCACCACTTTGATGCGGAAGGGCTCAAGGGGTAATCTCATAAAAACACTACCTTTCTTCTGTTTTGCAATGGCCGTTTAGACATACTCAGCCGTTACTTACCATTTTTCCAGTATTTCCTTAAACTTATTGATTGAATACGGTTTAGGTAAAAACTGCAGGTTATCTCTTTTAATTACATCCTCCAGATCGCCGGAAACATTGTATCCGCTGCTGAAAACCACCCGGCCGCGGTAATCGGGATTTTTCTGTATTACATCTTCGTAAAGCTGCAGCCCGGATTTATCCGGCAAACTTAAATCCATCAAAATAAAGCGGAATTCTTCAGCATCTAACTGTTGAAGGGCCTCATGGGCACTGCTTGTTATAATGCCCGTCCATCCAAACACTTCCAGCATCTGCAATACGATACTCGCAAGGGCGGGTTCATCTTCTACTATCAAAATTTTTTTCTCGTCCATTATCAGCCCTCCAACCAGCAAAACAGCTATTACTGTTTTAAAATAACGGCTTTAAATTTCTTGTGCAATTCTTCATTTTTCAAGTAATATAAAAAAGAGTTGATCCCACGTGCGCATAAAAAAAACGGCGGGAGTCATGAAACAACACCCGCCGGTTTTTTCATAAATATAAAGCACTCGTATTAAAAAGAACTTGTTACTGACCCGCTAACCTGATACTGCCTCAGACAACCTTTTCACTGCTTTTCCCGGACTTTTTTTCCTGATCATCTGAATAGTTATGATTCAATCTGTCGGAATTTCTTTTTTTTTGATGCGTCACAGAATCATCATCCCGGTTGTAATCCAGATCATCTTTAATATTCTGGGTAGCACTTTTGAATTCGTTAATTGAACGCCCGAGAGATCGCGCCAGCTCCGGAAGCCGTTTTGCGCCGAATAAAATCAGGATGATTAAAAAAACAATCAATAATTCGGGAGGACCAATGCCAAACATAATTTTTCTCCTTATGGAAAAAGTAAATCATAAATTATTAGCTGCCTTGCGGCATCGAAGCAATATAGTCAATTTATTGCGCCCAGCGCAAAAAATATGCTGCCAATATAATACCGATCACGCCGATTACATTAATCTTTATATGAAATCCCAAAGTAAGAGTAAAAATAATAAGGTTCAGTGTGGCAGGGCCAACCCCCAGTACTGCGGCGCGTAAAAAAAACTCCTTCACTACACCTGCAGGCAGAACGAGGGCTAAAACTTCGCCCAGCGCACTGCCGATAAGCGCACCCAGTAAAATAATGACCAAAATCCAGCCGATACTCTTTTTTCTCATACCTTCAGCGCCTTAAATTTTCATCGACTCAAATACCGCCCGCCCATCAGCGGAACTCAACAAAACTTCCATAGCCCTTTCCGGATGGGGCATCATTCCCAGCACATTTCCATCCTGATTAATAACACCGGCAATGTTATCACGGGAGCCATTGGGATTATAATCCTTTTCAATACGGCCCTCCGGAGAAGTATAGCGGAATACAATCTGATTATTTTCCTGCAATTTTTCTAACCCGTCATCATCAATAAAATAATTGCCTTCGCCATGAGCAACGGGGATTCTCAAGATCTGTCCTGGTTTCAGACTGCCAGTGAATGGTGTATTCACATTTTCTGTGCGGATATATACATGCCGGCATACGAAACGCAAATTCTCATTCCGCATCAGGGAACCGGGCAGCAATCCGCTCTCAGTAAGAATTTGAAAGCCATTGCAAATCCCCAGTACCAGTCTTCCTCTTCCGGCAAAGCGAATCACTTCCTGCATAATGGGAGAAAACCGGGCAATGGCACCTGCCCGCAGGTAGTCCCCGTATGAAAATCCGCCGGGCAGCACCACCGCATCAAAACCATCCAAATCAGGATTCTGATGCCAGACAAATTCAGCATCAAACCCCATTTCCTTTTTTAATGCATAAAAAATATCGTAATCGCAATTGGAACCCGGAAAAACAATAACGGCTACTTTCACGACTTATCCTCAATAAATTCATAAGTGAAATCTTCTATAACCGGGTTAGCCAGTAACTTACTGCAGGCATCTTCCACCAGTTGCCCGGCCTGTTCACGGTTATTTTCGTCAATCTGCATTTCAATAAACTTTCCAATCCGCACGTCATTGACATTGGTAAACCCCAGATGATGTAAAGCATTATTAACTGCTTTGCCCTGTGGATCCAAAATCCCGCTTTTCAACCGAACTTTTATCAGTGCCTTCATTCCTGTAATTCCTTGTTATTTATGGTATTCTGCGATTCCGACCTGGAGAGTCCGTGATAAATAAGGCGTAAAGGTCCGGAAAAAACATAGATAATTGCGAGGGGGAAAAATGTTTCCTGCGGAAAGATAATAATCAGGGCCATACATGTAAGAATTATTAAAATTTTACTGCGCTTATGTGCAGCGGGACCGGTAAAATTGGGCAGGGATTCAAAACGGATCAGGGTTACCATTAACACCGAGACGAGTATGACGACAAAAAGAAACACCTTTTCCCAGCGTAAAAATCCCCAGAAATGATAATTAAATACCACAAAGCTGCCAATGGTAACGGCGGCAGAGGGAATGGGCAGGCCTTCAAAATGTTTTTTATCAAAACCGTCCAGACGTACGTTGAAACGCGCCAGGCGAATCGAACCAAACACCAGCGGCCCGAATCCGATCAGCACACCCACAATTCCCCAGTTTATAAAAACCGCTTTATAGGCAAGAAATGAAGGGGCAAATCCAAATGAAACCACGTCCGCAAGCGAATCATATTCCACGCCGAAATGAGAGCTGGCATTGGTCAGCCGCGCCACCTGCCCGTCCAGTGCATCCAGAACTGCTGAAGCCACAATGAGCCAGGAGGCCTGTACAAACTTATCATTTGCCGCCATTACAACAGAAAAATAGCCGCAAAACAAATTGCCCATGGTAAAGGCATTCGGCACCCAGTTGGTTCTTACTTTCACCTGAACACCCCCAGAACAGATTCTCCGCCTTTTACATGCTGCCCCACTTTTACCTGAGCAGCCGCGGTTCCCGCGGGAAAAAAGACGTCCACGCGCGACCCGTAGCGGATCATGCCCATGCGGTCCCCGGCAGTTACCGAATACCCTTCCCGCAACTCACAAATAATCCGGCGGGCAATTAATCCGGCAATTTGTTTAAACATTACCCTGCGTCCGCCCGGCCCTTCAATACCAATAATGGTCTGCTCATTTTCCCCGGAAGCTTCCGGCTTAAAAGCAGCCATAAAACTGCCTTTGCGGTATTCAAGATGCTCTACTTTGCCGGAAAAAGGCACCCGGTTCACGTGCACGTTAAAAACAGACAGAAATATACTGATGCGGGTCACCGGTTCATTAAAAAATTGGACATTCTCTTCCTGAACGACTTCCACCACTTTGCCGTCCGCCGGAGAAAGAACGGCGTTTTCATCCGCGGGAATGCTTCGTTCAGGATCACGGAAGAAAAACATATTGAATATACTGAAAATGCCGCTCAGTACCGCCAGAATGGTCAGGATAGGCTGGCGGATAATTACAGCGAGGACCAGGAAAATAAAAAATACAATCCAGCTCCCGGCAACAAGTCCCATTCCGTATTTGGCAATAGCCATGTATTCCACCAGCCTTATAAAACGCGTTCTTTTATTTTATTATAGATATCTTTAGCATTTTCTTTGGAGACATTCAGCGATTTTTTGTCCGGTTTATTGCCGTCACTGACATCCCACAAATCCAGCACATCCGGGGAAATTTCATCCGCAAGTATTATCTGATTATTTAAACGGCCGAACTCCAGTTGAAATTTCAGCAACTGCAGATTCTTCCGGGCGAAATAGGATTTTAATACCGCGTTGATTTTCGTGGTGATCCGCACGATAGCGCTCATTTCGCTGCGGTCGCATAATCCCAGCGCAAATGCATGATAATCATTGATCATGGGCTCTTTCAATTTGCTGTTCTTCAAATATAATTCCAGCACCGGGGACTCCAGCTCGGTTCCTTCCTTCAAGCCCAGCCTTTTTGCCAGCGATTGTGCCGCAAAATTCCATAGCATCACTTTTATGGGGATCATCTCCACTTTTTTTACCAGCAGTTGATTATCATCTTCCTGACTGATAAAA
>JBAPTX010000665.1:0-10881 GCA_049282375.1 Calditrichia bacterium | reverse complement strand
GAACGGTACGCCTGGATCAGGTTTAATACCCGGAATTCCTTTAAAATATGATCTGAAACAGGTGCCGCCTGGCCGTTTGCGGAAAGGGCCATTTCATAGCCCTCGAAAAATTTCCGCCAGCTTAAATCCACCGCTTCGGGATTGTTGCGGTAGTCCCGGTACAGCGATTCAATATACTGTGGGTGCGCGTGATGAAGATATGGTAGTTTTTGCATGTTATTCTGTTGTTTTTATTCAGTCAATCCAAAATTAACGGACAAGTTCCCGAAAACCAAACAACAAAACAGGAGAAGAAACTGAGGGCAAGTTGAAGAGATATGAGAAAAGTTTTTTTACTTTTACCGCAGGATTTGGAGAATGAAATCTAAATTCAAAAACCCGCGTTCAGGTGATTCTTATTATTCAACCGGATTTATGATTTTAATCCCGGAATAAAATTGACAGGTATTTAAATCGTCAGAGTAAATCGCATTACTGGTAATACCGGATTCCCGCAAATGAGTTTGATGTGAACAGGCTGTGTGCTCGTGATACAAGGTCAATTTGATTTTATAAAAACAGGCAGACTGCCGGATTTCCCCGGCAGTCCGCCTGAACTCTTAGCGCAGCAGATGCATGCGGATTATCTGCTGCCGGTTACCCGTCTGCAGCCGGCAGAAGTAAATGCCGCTTTCTATCGGCAGGCCATTGTCGTTGCGGCCGTTCCAGTGAAATACATGCAGACCTGCCGGCGATGTGCCTGTGAACAGGGTTTTCACCCGGCGACCTAAAATATCAAATATTGTTAACCGTACTTCCGCAGGTTCTTTTACTTCAATCTGTATCTCAGTGGAGGGGTTAAAGGGATTGGGATAATTCGGCCGGAGGGCGGCTTTATCCGGCTTCGGTAATTCCAAAGCAGTAACATCCGTTACCGTAATCCGCTCATAAGCGCCCACATCGTAACCGCCCGGCTGCCGGAAATTTCCTTCGATATCGGTTTGAACATCCGGGATATCCACCCCGGCATTTACTGCCGGACTGTTTACCGACAGATGCAGATCACCACCGGAAAAATCCACAAAAAAGGTCGTATCCGCCAGCAGATTGGAAGCGTGACTCGCATCGGCCGGTTTTTCATCCAGGAAAAGCGAATTCTTCAGCTCAAATCCGGAAGCGGTATAACCGCCGGAAACATTCTGGAAATAAATCCCGCCGGAAGGTTTTTGAAAAGTGCCGTGATAAATATGAAGTTTTTCAATACCGTCCTCCGTGCGGAAAACCTTATCATTGCCCCAGGCAATACAGTTGCTGAGCAAAACATGGGCGCCGCCCCGGCTGCCGGGCCCGCGCAGGCGAAAAGCAATCTCATTATTGAATACCCGGATGTTCTCCATCCGGCAGTCCACCTGCTCTTTAATATTAAAGGCTGCACGGTTATTGATATAGCCTGCTGTAAAACCATAGGCAATTACGTTGCGGATTTCAATCAGCGGACGATAACCGGTCTGCACAGAGTCCGGGTTAATCTTGGTGTCCACCGCATTTTCACCGGGAATTTCTCCCGCCTGCCAGCCGGCGGCGCTTTCGGGCAGCGGACCGGTCCACAGACGGCTGTATTCAATTAATACATTATTCCATAACGGCAAACCGCGCCCGGGATCGGTCTGAAAACAGTCTCCGGATACATAATAAATATTGCAGCCACGGATGGTCAGATTCCGCTGGCCTTCTCCCACAACTCCATGGGCATCTTCCTGGTTTTGGTAAGTACCGGCCAGCATGTGGTGAATGTCGCAGTTCTCGATCAGCACATTATCGGCCCGCCGGATATCCACACCGTCTTTGACCGAATTTTTAATCTCGCAATTGCGGATAACCGCATGGTCTCCCCCGCTCTGGATCCGCAGCAGGTCCTGATCGCCGAAATCCCCGTTCAGCACAAAACCGTTAATGGTGAAGCAGGCATGTTTTATATCCAGCACCCGTCCGCTGCGCTTTAATTCCGGACGATCACCGGAATTAAAGGCCATCAACAGAATGCGTTCGTTTGCATTACCATCCTTTTTTGTAGCCACATCCTCGCTTAATTCATACAAGCCCGGCATTACCAGAACGGTATCGCCCGGATCGGCTGCAGCAAGCGCCAGATTAATATCATTAAATGGATTGTTAAAAGTGCCGCTTCCGTTCTGGGAAACATGATCTACATAATAGGAAGTTCCCGCAGACAGAACCTGCACCGCCAGAAGGATCAATAACTGAATACTTATAAATACACGCATAACAGGCCCCTTTTTATGTCCTGCCTTTAAATAAACAAAAAGGATACCAGAAGAAAAAGTTAGCAAACCGGTGGATTTCGCTCTGCACGGGTGAAGAATTGTGCAGGATATTCACAAGAAAAAAGCCCGCGATTGAGAACCCCGGGCTTAATCTGCTGCTTTCCGGTTTATTGCCGGAATGCCTTCAACGAATGGTATTTATTTCAACTCTCCGTTACAAACTGACGGGCATAGTAGCGGGCAGTCAGCGGCTCGCCGGTGGCGCGGCGGATCATCTCATTCCATTGGTATTTTTTCCCGGGCCGGAAAACATTTTCAATTAAATATGCTCCCACTTCGCGGCGGTTATAAAAACTATGTGGTTGTTCGGAATCGGCTTTGAGCACCTGCTTTACCAGCGTGTAATAAAGCTGAGAAGCCAGCAGCTCTCCCATTAAATAATTGTGATAGTAAGCCGGATAGAGCGCCACATGAATTTTGGCCGCCCAATCCGGTTCATTGCGGTTCTCCGGACGCTGCAGCATTTGATATTTTTCCACCAGATCCCACCAGAGTCTGTTCAAATCCTGATCCGGATTTTCATACATGCTCTTTTCAAAGCGGTACATCACCTGCGCCCAGCGGCTGAAAACAAGTTGCTCCAGCCGGGTCGAACGGGCGCAATCCGCGGCAATTTTTTCCGCTTCAGCGGGACTTACCCCGGCAACATCCTGCAGCCAGCGCGGGTTGGCGGCAAAACGGCCGAACAGCATGGCCACCGCTTCGGTGGTAAAGGTATGCGCCGGTTCGCGCAGCGTCCAGGGCAGTTCGCTGTCATTATACTTATCATACACGGCATGGCCGTATTCGTGCAGCATGGTATTCATCCAGTTGTAATTCGGCTTTACATTGCAGACCACCCGGATATCACCTTCGCGGTCGATATCGGTGCAGTAGGCATGCTGGTATTTCCCCTCTTTTTCATAGAGATCACTGTTTTGGATTAAATCATCCACCGGCAGTCCGATACCCGCATAATAACGGCGGGTCAGTTCCACTACATCCCTGTCCCGGTAATAGCGGTCCAGATCCACTTCGTAAATTTTCGGCGCTTCCTGAAAAAAGCGGTTCTGATAATGCCACGGCCGCAGGCCTGCGGGAGCAATGCCGTACTGTGCAGCCAGTTTATGATCCATATCCCTTTTCAGCTCCGCAAAAGCTTTACGGGTCAATTCATCCAGTTCATCAAAAAGGGCCTCGATTTCCTGGGGATCCTGATCATTTAGCTTCAATTGCATCTGGTGGAAATTATCGAACCCCACCTTCCGGGCGGCTTCATTCCGCATTTTCACCAGTTCCAGAACCATTGGCGCAACTTCCCGGCCCACCTGCTTACTGGATTCCCATGCCCGGCGCAGGCGGCGGGAATCTTTTTCGGTTTTCAGGATGTCTTCAATTTCATTGTCGCTGTAAGGCCTGCCCTCGATTTCGGCACGGTAAGTTGAATAGCGCTGCTCAATGCGGGTCTGCAGGCGGATCATTCCGGCAAGCGCTTCGGGATCAATCTGTTTTTCCAGGTAGTGGTTGTAAACCACATCCGCCTGCCGCTTCAGCAGCGTATCCTGAACCGCCCCCGATTCCCTGATCCGCTTCAATTCTTCAAAAGTCCCCTGGTCGGCATGAATTTTCCCGATGGTAATTTCCAGTTCCTCGGTTTTTTTATACAAATTCTGATCGCCGCTGACACTGGCCCGGAAATAGGCCAGATTGGCCTCCCGGCGCAGCGGTTTAATCTTCCCTTCATAACTGCTGAGCAAATCCTCCAGTTTCTTCTCCAATGCATCGCCTCCGGATTTTTGGCAGCCGCTTATTAAAATCAGAAACAAGCCTGACAGCAATAGAATAAGTGCTGATGTTTTGAAAGCGTTGTTCATCCTTCTGTTCTCCTTTGTATGGGCCATTTAATAATAAAATTTCCTGAGAAAGCCGGAGTACTCCGCCGGCAGGTGCATGTCCGGTATAACAATTCTGGTGAATTAAACTACCCTCCCACCGGAAGCTATAAGAAAAAATTCTACTGCTCAACTTCATTTTATATTTTTCCGGGGAAGTTTACATTTCATCACCCGGCCGTAAGAGCGGGTTGTTTTATACGGTTTTAATTATTGCGGCAGCATTGTATATTTCCGGAGGTCCGCACCTGAATTATCTTCCGGATTTTACACCGGCGGGTGCGCAATAAATCTAATATTAAGCAGGATCAGCTTAAAAAGAACAGGATGAAGTCTGAATGAATGAGACGGATCAGTGGAAACAACAGGCGGCGGAAGCGGCTCTGGCTTATGTGAACAGCGGAATGGTTCTGGGGCTCGGAACCGGAAGTACCACCGACTTTGCCCTGCAAAAGTTATCCCGGCTGTTAAAAGAAGGCCGCCTGAAAAATATAACCGGCATTCCCAGCTCGCACAAAACCCTGAAGCGGGCAAAGGAACTGGGCATTCCCACGGGGGAACTGAACGAGTATCCGGTAATTGACCTTACCATTGACGGCGCGGATGAAATTGATCCCGGGCTGAACCTGATTAAGGGAGGCGGCGGGGCGCTGCTGCGCGAAAAAATACTGGCACAAGCCAGTAAACAGCTTATCATCGTCGCCGATGAACATAAGCTTTCCCAAAGACTGGGCAGTGGTTTTGCGCTGCCGGTGGAGGTTCTGCCGGTGGCCTGGCATCCGGAACGGCTGTTTATTGAAAAGCTGAAAGCGGAGGTAAAACTCCGCCGGCGCGAAGATGGCGAGTTATTCCACACCGATAACGGGAATTATATTCTCGACTGCCGCTTTAAAAAAATCGAAAGTCCTTTTGAACTGGCGGAAATCCTTCAGGCGCGGGCCGGCGTAATGGCCCACGGCCTTTTTCTCCAAATAGCAAGCCGGGTCATCATCGGCGGCAGCGGCGGCCTGCAGGAACTGGAAAGAAAATAATAATCTGCAAATTTCTTTATACTGTAAATGCCTGATTTTTCCGCTGTGATTCCCCCAAAATTTTGAATACCCATAATTGTCATACGGCCCAACGATTCACCTGAAACCGGGAAAAGCAAGCACCGCAGAGAGATGCCTGTACCAGCCCAATCCGGCAGGCGGAACCGCTTCCCCCCTTACCGTGTAAACCAGAAGTCTTGTTTTAAGCTTTCTCAACAGAAATAACCGGCAGAATTCCGGTACTGCTATTCACTTATGGACAGATTGAATATTTATGATTGATTTTTCCGGCTGGTCTCTTGAATTACTGATCATCTTTTTCCTGCTTTCCGCGGCCGTTATTGCTGTTTTCGGCTCCTGGATGACCCGCCTGGCGGACCGGCTGGCGGATGCGACCGGGATGGGTGAAGCCATTATGGGGGCGGTTTTCCTGGGAGGCAGCACCTCTCTTTCCGGCATTACCACTTCGGTTACCGCCGCAGCAGGCGGTCATGCCGAACTTGCAGTAAGCAATGCTGTGGGCGGAATTGCCGCCCAGACGGTTTTTCTGGCAGTCGCCGATTTTGCTTATCGTAAAATCAACCTGGAACACGCCGCCGCTTCCATGGCCAATATGATGCAGGGCGCTTTGCTGGTTTCACTGCTGGCCATCCCGATTTTAGCAGCCACCGCTCCGCCTGTCACTTTTTTTCAAATTCATCCGGCAACTTTTTTCCTGGTACTGCTTTATATTTTCGGCCTTAAACTGATTAATCAGGCCAAATCTGCCCCGATGTGGAAGCCGCATTACACCCGGGAAACGCGGGTGGACGAACAGGAGAAAATTGATCTCAGCCGCAAAGACCTGTGGACCACCTGGGGTAAGTTTCTGACTTTCGGACTTACTATTGCCCTTGCGGGGTTTATAGTCGCCCGGACCGGTGTGGCTCTTTCCCAAAAAACCGGTTTGAGCCAGACCATTGTGGGTGTCCTGCTGACTGCAGTGGCCACTTCCCTGCCGGAACTGGTCACCTCCATTGCCGCCGTCCGGCAGGGAGCGCTGACCCTTGCCGTTGGCGGCATTATCGGCGGCAACTGTTTTGATGTGCTTTTTCTGGCCTTTTCCGATGTGGCTTACCGGGAAGGATCCATTTATCAGGCTATCAGCAATCAGCAGATTTATCTGATGGCTTTAACCATTTTGCTGGCTGCTGTACTGCTGCTGGGACTGCTGCGCCGGGAAAAACACGGCATTGGTAACATCGGTTTTGAAAGTTTCCTGATTATTTTGCTCTATCTGATCGCGATCGGGTTGTTATTTCTCCAATAAATCATTTTAAAAGGTTCGGGTTATGATTAAATCAGAAAAACTAAACAGCAGATATCTGGCCATTCTTGCTACCATATTTATCCTGGGATTTTTAAAATTATCCCGGCCCATCACTATGCCCCTGGTTTTTGCAGTTTTCCTGATTGTCCTGTTCTGGCCGCTGCAGGCCTTTCTGAAAAAACATCTGCCCCGTGCCGTTGCTTTTATCATTACAATTATTGCCATCCTGCTGATTTTCGGCCTGTTTGTTGGGATGATCAAATGGAGCGGGGACATGATAAAAGACAAAGCGCCTGACTATGAAAAAAAGTTCGAAAATATTAAAACAGACCTGCAGGACTGGACGCAAAAGAACAGCCTGCCGATGCCCACATTTTCCGGTGATTCCGGACAGGTATTTTCGGTGGCCGGTAATCTCCTGAAGAAAACCCTCGATGTGCTCACCTGGCTGACCCTGCTCTTTGCCTTTCTGTTTCTCGGCCTGGCGGAGGTGTGGCAGTACCAGTATAAAGTGCAGCATAACCTGCAGAATCGCTTCGGGAATAAAATTTTTGAAACTACCGGGGACATAGCCCATAAATTCCGCCAGTATGTGCTGGCTCGGACCATTGCAAGCGGGCTGACCGCCATATTAACAGCGATCTTTGCCTGGGCAATCGGACTGGATCTGCCCATTGTCTGGGGAGTGCTCACTTTTCTGTTGAACTATGTGCCGACCCTGGGCTCTTTCGTCGGCGTCACCCTGATCACCCTGTTTGGCCTGTTTCAGGAAGGGACCATTACTTTTGCGCTGCTGGCGCTGTTCGGCGCCGGCTCCATCCAGCTCATCCTCGGCGCCTATGTGGACCCGCTGATTCAGGGCAGGGCGCTCTCGCTTTCGCCGCTGCTGGTCCTGTTTGTCATCTCTTTCTGGGGCTGGCTCTGGGGCATTCCCGGCGCCCTGATCGGCGTCCCCATCACCTCCGCCATGCTTATTGCCTTCGATCAGTTCGAGCGCACCCGCTGGATTACCGGGCTGCTGGTGGAAGTCCGCAGCAGGGAGGTAAAAGAAAATCAGCAGAGTTGAACGGTGTTAAACCGGAAGCATCAAATGTCTGCCGCTGAAAAAATTCTAATCTGGCTTCTTGATAAACTTGAATTTGTGTTCGACCGCAGCAAATTTACCCTGCGCCGCTGGCTCAATCATTTAAAACCCATAAAACTGGTCCCCTACCGCGGGCACAGTACCGCCACCCGGGTTTTCCTGAAAGGCCGGGTTCTTAAAGATAAAAAAATACCGCCGGCCAGCGCGGAGAGCAGTATATGGCAGAACCTGCGGTCCATGTTCCGGCGCTTCAACAGTGTCGAAATTCCCCATATTGAAGTGAGTGCAATTCTAAATCAACAAAGATTCACGACCACCACAGATGGAGAAGGCTACTTCAGCCTGGCAATAGAATCGGATTCGGCGATATCCGCCCCGAAGGGGTGGTGGACAATGCCGCTGGAAATCAGCCATAATCCCTACGGTGAACAGCCTGCCCCCATCCGGGCAACTGCCGTTATTTTAAAACCGCCGGCGGATGCGGAATTCGGCATTATCAGTGATATTGACGACACTATCGTGAAAACAGAAGCCACCAATCTGCTGCAGATGCTTCGGCTGGTGCTGCTGAACAATTCGCGCACCCGGCTGCCGTTTAAAGGAGTTGCGGCCTTTTACCAGGCGCTTCATCTGGGATGCCGCGGCCATGCTGCAAATCCTATATTTTACGTTTCCAGCGGACCCTGGAATATGTACGACCTGCTGGTGGATTTCATGCAGGTGCAGGATATTCCGCCGGGACCGGTATTCCTGCAGGATTTCGGTCTCGGTAAAACCAAATTTATTAAAAGTATTCATTTGCAGCATAAACTGAGCGTTATTGAACATATATTAACCATACACCGGCGGCTGAATTTTATTTTAATGGGCGACAGCGGAGAAAAAGACCCGGAAATTTACCGGGAAGTGGTTCACAAATATCCCGGCCGCATCAAAGCCATATATATTCGCGATGTGGGTCTGCAAAAACGTGATCTGGAAGTGGACGCCATAATTGAAGAACTGGGGGCTCAGAATGTGGAGATGCTTCGCATTCCCGATACCCTGAAAGCGGCCGAGCATGCTGCGGAAAATGGCTTTATTTCCCCGAGTGCGCTTAATGAAATACGACAGGAAAAAGAAAAGGACGAAAGCGCGCCGGAAGACTATGAATTGGTAATGGATAAAGTATTCCGCAATCCGACTTAACCGGTGAAATCACTTCTCTGTATCTGCAGTCTTCCCTGCCAGCCGAAGGGCAGAAGATGCGGG
This sequence comes from Calditrichia bacterium, assembly GCA_049282375.1. GTDB lineage: Bacteria > Calditrichota > Calditrichia > RBG-13-44-9 > RBG-13-44-9 > JBAPTX01. The sequence goes on along the minus strand of JBAPTX010000665.1, from coordinate 2,011 downwards.
CTTTTCCGGTGCCGGAAGACCCTGCCCTAAATACCCATTTTAATCCCTTTGCCGTAAATCATTCTTCAAAATTAAGCCATCCGGAATAATTAAAAAAAACTTCACAAATATTGAAACCCACCGCTACAATTTGTCGGGCGTAGTATTACATAAAAATTAGAATTACACCGATTTTGCCTTTGCAGCCATTCCCCTACATTGATTTACTCCTCAGGGAAGAGCCATAAATATCTGAATTTTTATTGTTCAAAATTTATCCCCAGGCTTGTTATCAGGGATGCTGAATGAGGGGTAAAAGAAGGAGATATCATGGCACGGGCAATCTGGAAAGGAAATATTACCTTCGGGCTGGTCAATATACCTGTGACGCTCTATCCGGCCGAGCAGCGCAGCGATCTGCATTTCAAGCTGCTGGACAGCCGCGATAAAGCGCAAATTCACTACGAACGGGTGAACGAGGTCACCGGGGCGGAAGTCCCCTGGAATGAAATCGTAAAGGGATTTGAATATAATGACGGAAATTATGTGCTGATGACGGATGAGGATTTTAAAAAGGCGGCCCCGGAAGCCAGCCAGACGGTGGAAATTGAAGACTTTGTGGATCAGGATGCGATAGATTACATTTATTTCGACAAACCCTATTATCTGGTTCCGGGCAAAAAAGGTGAAAAGGGATATGTGCTGTTCCGGGAAACCCTGCAGCGCACTGGAAAAGTCGGTATTGCCCGGGTGGTGATCCGCACCCGCGAATACATTGCCGCCATCATTCCCATGGGAGACGCCCTGCTGCTGAACCTGCTGCGTTACCATCAGGAACTGCGGGATCCCGGGAATTACGATTTCCCCGATCAGAAGCCGGAAGCCTATAAAATCAGCAAAAAAGAAATAGATATGGCGGAGAAGCTGGTGGAATCCATGACTTCCGATTGGGAGCCGGAAAAATATAAGGACGAATACCGCCAGGCGCTGATGGACTGGATTAAAACCAAGGCCGAGGCAGGCGAAAAAGCAGCGGTGCCGGAAGCAAAAGAACCACAGGCAACCGATCCTGACGTGGTGAATATGATGGAACTGCTGCAGCAGAGTGTGGCCAAAGAAGCCAAAAACCGGAAAAGTTCCGGCAAGAAAAGCACGGCTTCCAAATCCAGGAAGAAAACATCAAAAAAAAGCTAATTTAATTTCAGGTTAAAGCAGTGGGACTAAAAGAATATCATAAAAAAAGAGATTTTAAAAAAACCGGCGAGCCGCGGGGAAATGAAAAACCAAGCACCAGCGGGCGGCTGTACATTATTCAGAAGCATGCCGCCAGCCGGCTGCACTATGATTTCCGGCTGGAACTGGACGGGGTGCTGAAAAGCTGGGCGGTGCCCAAAGGCCCCAGCCTGGACCCAACGGACAAACGGCTGGCCGTGCATGTGGAAGACCACCCGGTGGATTATGGTTCTTTTGAAGGCATCATTCCCAAAAATGAATACGGCGGCGGAACGGTAATGCTGTGGGACCGCGGCGAATGGGAACCGCTGGGAGATCCTGCGGAGATGTACAAAAAAGGCGACCTGAAATTTGCTCTGCATGGTGAAAAATTGCAGGGCACCTGGGCGCTGGTGCGCATGAGCGGCAAAATGAGTGACGGCGGCAAGAACTGGCTGCTGATAAAAAAGAAGGATGACGCCGCCCGTTCAAAAAAAGATTCGGAGATTGTAAAAGAAGAAACCAGAAGCGTCGCCAGCGGGCGCAGTATGGATGAGATTGCCGACGCCGAAGATTCCGTGTGGAAAAATGGTCAGGCGGTTTCCACACAAAAAAAAAGTAAAAAGAAACCGGCTGCGGCAGAGGACCTGCCGGACCCTGCTTCTCTGAAAGGCAGTAAAAAAGCCGCATGGCCAAAATCGGTTAAACCCCAATTGGCCACACTGACTCAGGACCCTCCCGCCGGTGATCAATACCTTCACGAAATAAAATTTGACGGCTACCGCATTCTTTGTCTGTTAAAAGATAAAAAAGTTAAACT
>JBAPTX010000664.1:0-4735 GCA_049282375.1 Calditrichia bacterium | reverse complement strand
GAGTTCACTATAACTGCGGGCCAGATTAAATTTGGTTTTATATTCAACATCCAGGCTGGGAGAATATTTCTCTACTCTTTTATAGCGGGGAATCGCTTCCTTGTACTGCTGCTGATGGTAATAGGATTCACCTAAATAAAACTGAATGAATGCAGCGTATTGCTCATCAATTTTTTCATCAAGGGCTTTTTCAAATTCTTCCACCGCCTTTTGGTAACTGCTGTCTTTAAAAGCCAGATTCCCCAATTCATAGTAAACCTGTGCCTTTATTTTGCTGTCGTTGGTTGCGGCGAGGCTGCGGTTGATAAATTCTGTTCCCTTTTGCCGTTCCTCCTGGTCCAGCAGAACCTTTCCCAGCCACAGATAAACTTCCGGGATCAATTCACTTTCCGGATATTTGGAAAGAAACTGATTGGCATGCTGGCGTGCCTGTGCGTAATTCTTCAAATAATATTCGCTTTTAATGATATATAAAAAGGCATCGTCTGCATACTTGCTGTCTTCACCGTAAATCTCCAGCAGCTTCCAGCATTTTTCAATAGTAGCTTCAAAAAAGCGGTCCGCCTGCGGGTGATTCTCTTTTTCCGGCTCTTTCTGGATAATCTCAATGCCTTCCTGATAGGCATTTTTGGCATTGAACAAAGTGTTGTAGTAAGCACAACTGCTCAGGAATGCCAGAATAAAGAGGGTTATAATTAAGTTAGTTTTCAGATGATTCATAAATCTCTATAATTTAAAATCCCGGATTTTACTTAAAATATTTAGTTGAGTTCACGACTTAATAGAATAGTTGTCCAGTTGAATGACCAGTTCGGGAAGGATCTTGTCTGCAGTACCGGATAAATGGGCATCCACCAAAGGAGTCAGCGGTGTTTCATCCGTATTGATTTCAATGACATAAGCACCGTTCCCTTTGGCGATCAAAGGCAAAGTGGCAGCAGGTTCCACAACTGCAGATGTACCGATAGATAAAAAAACTTCACTTTCTACAGCAAATTCCTGCGCTTTGATAATCGCTTCCTCCGGCAGCATCTCTCCAAACCAAACAATATCGGGCCGGATAATTCCGCCGCAAAGGGTGCACTTCGGGATTCCCTCATCCGGGTTCCAATCTTTATCATAGGCAATACCGCATTTTGCGCATTTGTTCTTCATTATATTTCCGTGCAGTTCCACTACTTTGCGGCTACCGGCAAGCGTATGCAGATTATCCACATTCTGAGTAATCAGTAAAAACTCCGGAAAGCGCACTTCCAGATCCAGCAAAGCATAATGACCAAGATTGGGTTTAACTTCGCTTATCAATTGGCGGCGCCAGGTATACCATTCCCATACCAGCTCCGGGTTTTTCATAAACGCATCAAAATTAGCCAGTTCTTCGGGTTTTAATTTTTTCCAGATACCGTTTTCTCCACGAAAAGTGGGAACACCACTTGCCGCGGAAATTCCCGCTCCGGTCAGTACACCCACACTATAGGCGGACTTCAGTTTTTTAAGGATTTTTTCATCAATATTCATACTTTTTTCCAAGATTTCCGGCGGAAAATTAATACGGTGCCGGACAGTACACAAGTTAGGAATTAATCACCGGTCCGGTACATAGACAGAATTATTATTTCAGCAGCACCATTTTTTTACTGATCATTCCCCTGTTCGTTTTCAGCCGGTAAATATAATTCCCGCTGGCGGCTGCACCGCCTTTTGAATCCTTTCCATCCCAGGAATACTGATACCATCCGGCATTCTGACGTCCGGTGAAAAGAGATTTTACCTTCTGCCCGGCAATGTTGAAAACAGCCAGTTCCACACTGCCGGCAGACGGCAGGTAAAAGCTGATCTGAGTTTGCGAATTAAACGGGTTGGGGAAATTCTGGGTCAGCCGGAAATCCTTTATCCGGTTCTCGGTTCCGGCAGGCCTGATTTGTGAAATCTGCGAAATGTCCAGCTTAAACATGGAACGGCCGTGGGTGGCGGCGATCAGAGTGCGGGTAGGCTGATGTAAAACCAGATCCGCAACAACGGAATTGGGCAGATTGTTTCCCAGCATAAACCACTGCCCTCCTCCATCTTTCGTGAAAAAGACCCCCACATCAGTAGCGGCATAGTAAATGTCCGGAAAATCGGGATCAATGACCAGCGAATTTACCGGTGCCTGCGGCAGATTGGCGGTAATATCTGTCCAGTGCTGCCCCCTGTCGGTGGTTTTAAAAACGTAGCCGATATATTCATTGAATTTATATCCGGAAAAACTCACCAGCGCAGTATTCTCATCCCCCGGATGCGCTTCCAGCCGGGTAACCCAGCGTTTGGGTAAATTAAGACCAATATTCATCCAGGAAATCCCGCTGTTGCCGGTCACCCAGACGTTCCCGTCATCAGTCCCGGCGAAAATCACATCAGAATTCTGGGGAGATACATCAATGGTGGTAATGGTGCCAAAATCCAGCCCGCCGCTGTAAGGTCCTTTGCTTAAATCAAAACTGACCGGCGTCCAGCTTCCCGCCGCATCGCTGGTGCGGTAAACCCGGTATGTGCCGTAATAAAGGGTGTTGGAATCATTCGGGTTCATAACAACCGGAACCATCCAGTTGCGCCGGTCCGTCCCTTCAATCCCGGAAGTTGCATTATAAAAATAATTTCCGCCGTTCGTGGATTTCCCCAGACCGCCATACTGGGATTCCGCATATATTACATTCGAATTATTCGGATCGACGATTACGTAAAAACCATCGCCGCCATAAATTTCCTCCCAGTTGCCGGCTGTTCCGTTCAGTGTCCGTAAAGTGCCGTTGTCCTGAGTGCCGCCGTAAAGCCTCTGGGGATTGTTATAATCAACAGCCACCGCGTAAAACTGTGTCAGGGGCAGGTTCATTACTTTTTGAAAAGACAGGCCACCGTTATTTGAAGTGAATAATCCGCCGTCATTCCCAATAATCAGACTGGAAGGATTATTGGGATTAACCCAGATCGCATGATGGTCCACATGCGTAGAATAGCCAATTTCCGACCAGGAATTCCCCCCGGATGTCGATTTATATTGGGGCACTCCCATCACATAAACCGTATTTTCATTTGTGGGATCTACATAAACCTGCCCGAAGTACCAGCCGAAAGAACTGTGCAAAGAGGAAAGAGGACCGTCATTGACCCGGCTCCAGGTTTGCCCGCCATTGGTTGTTTTATACAACCCCATGAAATAACCGGGATGATCTGAGTAGATGGCGTACACTACTTGCGGATTAGTTCGGGCTATTGACAGCCCGATCCTTCCCACAGTCGGGGAATTGGGCGGCAGGCCGTTTGTTAATTGAATCCAGGTATTGCCGCCGTCAGCGGACTTGAAGATGCCGCTGGTGATCCCCCCTGCCCTGCGCTCATTGGGATAACGGACCCTCTCCCACATGGCGGCAAACACATTTTGCGGATTCACCGGGTCCACAGCCACATCAATAGCGGCAGTTGAATCGGATATAAATAGAACTTTTTCCCAGGTAACTCCGCTGTTCTGGGTGCGGTAGATTCCCCGTTCGGCATTTTTGCCGAACAATAAGCCCGTGGCGGCAACGAATATGCGCTGGCTGTTTTGCGGGTCCACGGCAATGCGCCCGATATAATAGGATTCGGGCAAACCCAGATATTCCCAGTTAATTCCCGCATCGGTGCTGCGGTAAATACCATTTCCCGGATAAGAGTCGCCGCTGGAGTTGGCTTCCCCGGTACCTACATAAATGGTGTTAGGATCGGAAGGATCTACCGTTACGGCACCGATGGAGAGGCTTGGAGCCGAATCAAATACCGGAATCCATTCCCCGCCGCCGTTACCGGTTTTCCACACACCACCGTCGGCAGCGCCGGCCCAGATGCGCTGCGGCATGTTTGGATGTGCAGCAAGGGCGGTAATTCTTCCCCCGATATTTGTGGGGCCCGCCTGCTGCCATTGCGCCATTTCCTGGATGGCCTCCTGTCTGAAATGGGCTGCCTGCTGCTGAGCATGCCGCCAGGCGGCAAAATCAATCTGCCTGTCGGGATAAGCCCGCTGAAGGTAAAACCAGTCGTTTGGCTTTTTTTCCTCTTCTTTTTCTTCTGTCAGCTCTCTGTCACCGGCAATATATTTTTTGGCATCCCCGCGGTTTTCAATTTCTTTAATGGAAAAGAAGACCATGGCAAGTACAGCCAATGTTAGGAACAGCAGATTTATTTTTTTCAAAGGCCGCATTTCAGTTCTCCATTTAAGATTTAAAGGATATTGAAGAAAAATCAGTGGGAATGCAAACCGAATTTAAGGTGTGGGGCAAACAATCCCAATGAGGTGTATGGAAATGGCCGGGCTCGTGCTTCGACCCTGAAGGGCAGACCGGCTCATGCTTCGACAGGCTCTTGCTTCGACAGGCTCAGCATGACAAAAATAAAACAATCAGAATTCCAGAATTAAGCTTAAGACAAATAAACTTTACCGCCGCCATCTTCTCTTCTTTCCAATTCCGAATACAAACACCAGCACGGCGCCGGCTGCAAATCCCCCCAGATGCGCCCACCAGGCCACTTCCCCTACCTGGCGGGAAAGTGAGGCAGCGCCGTAAAAGAACTGCATCAATACCCAGAACCCCAGGAAAAAGAGGGCTGGGATTTCCGCAAAATAAATGAAAAAGAAAATGGGGATCAGCGTCAGGATTTTTGATTTGGGATAGGTGACAAAATAGGCGCCCATTACTCCGGCAATCGCTCCGCTGGCGCC
>JBAPTX010000663.1:0-5606 GCA_049282375.1 Calditrichia bacterium | reverse complement strand
GCAGTAACCCGAAAACACAATATGAGCGAAGCGGTTTTATAATGGATACGAAATCGGGCCTTGCACAGGAACAGACCGGCCGGAAAATACCGGACTGGAGCGAAAGCCAAAAACATTCTGGCAGCAGCCCAAAAATGCGGGCAGCAGTGCTGGAGAGCCCCGGCGCCATCCGGATCGTTGAAAAGCCCTTACCCCAACCGGGCGCTGGTGAAATACGGATCAGAATGGAAGGGTGCGGGGTCTGCGGTTCCAACCGGGAAGTCTGGGAAGGCCGCGAGTGGTTTGATTATCCGCTGGAAGCGGGGGCACCCGGACATGAAGGCTGGGGATGGATCGAAAAAACAGGCCCGGGCGTCAGCAGTTTCAAAATCGGGCAGCGGGTTGCCGCACTTACCCAGCATGCTTTTGCCGAATACGATATTGCTTCCGCAGATTCGGTGGTGGTGCTGCCGGACAGTCTGGAGGGCCAGCCGTTTCCGGGCGAGCCGCTCGGCTGTGCCATGAACATCTTCCGGCGAAGCGACATCCGGGAGGGTCAGGTTGTTGCAATCCTGGGAATCGGCTTTCTGGGCGCCCTGCTCACTCAACTATGTGTAACCGCAGGCGCAAAAGTGGTTGCGGTTTCGCGGCGCCCCGTTGCGCTGCAGACCGCCGGAGATTTTGGAGCCGGCCGGGTGATTCCCTTCGCGGAGCGTGAAAATATAATCCAAACTGTGCAGGAACTCACCGGCGGCAATGGCTGCGACCGAGTCATTGAAGTTACCGGCAAGCAGGAACCCCTTTCGCTGGCGGCGGAATTGCTGAAGGTGCGGGGAAAGCTGATCATTGCCGGTTTCCACCAGGATGGAGAACGGACCGTGAACATGCAGCTCTGGAACTGGCGGGGATTTGATGTTATCAATGCCCATGAGCGCGAAAACGCTGTTTACATCCGCGGCATCCGGGAGGCGGTGGAGGCGGTTTCAAATGGACGCTTAAATCCGCAACCCCTGTTTACCCATGAATTTCCGCTGGAAGAACTGCCGGAAGCGCTGAATCTTTTAACCACCCGCCCTTCCGGATTCATGAAAGCGCTGATTCGCTTTTAGCAACAGTTGCCCGTCCGGTCCGCCGTCATAAATGCGGTTCAAAAATCTCCCGGCAGGGACCGCAGCAAACAATCTAAAAATAAGAGAACTGTTCAAAATGCAGCCGACCACGACCCAAACGAGCACAGCAAAATCCACCCTTCGCCTGGGATTTCTTGGCCTGGGCTGGATTGGAAGGCACCGCATGGAATCGCTGGCGGAATTGCCCGAGGTTCAAATCAGCGCACTTGCCGATCCGGATCCGCAGATAATGGATGAATTGAAACCGCTCTATCCGCATGCGGAAATATCGGATAATCTGCCGGACCTGCTGGCGCAGGATCTGGACGGAATCGTCATCGCCACCCCCAGCGCGCTTCATGCCGAACAGGCCGTTGCCGCCCTTGAAGCAGGGAAAGCGGTTTTCTGTCAGAAACCCCTCGGCCGCAGCGCGGCAGAAACCCGTGGAGTGGTGGACACCGCCGCAAGAGCCGACCGGCTGCTTCAGACCGATTTTTCATACCGGTTTACCCGCGGTATGCAGAAAATTAAAAATTTGATTAATGATGGTGAAATCGGAAATATTTACGGCATTAACCTGATTTTTCACAATGCCTACGGTCCGGATAAATCCTGGTTTTACAACCGGCGGCAATCCGGCGGCGGCTGTGTGATTGATCTGGGAATTCATCTGGTGGACCTTGTTTTATGGACGATGGATTTCCCGGAGGTTCATGCGGTCTGCAGCTCACTTTTCAGCAAAGGCAAGCGGCTGAAAGCGGAAACGGAAGCCTGCGAAGACTACGCCGAAGTGCAATTCAGCCTCTCCAATGAAGCTGTCGTCCGCCTGGCCTGTTCCTGGGGGCTCCCTGCCGGGCAGGAGGCGGTAATTGAAGCTTCTTTCTATGGAAGCGGCGGCGGGCTGTCTTTCCGGAACGTGAACGGCTCATTTTATGATTTTAAAGTGGAACATTATGACGGCACCCGCCGGGAAACTCTGGTGGAACCGCCGGATGACTGGGGAGGCCGCGCGGCCCTGAACTGGGCGAACCGGCTGATTAAAGATCCGGGTTATCAGCCGGATATTGAAGAAGCGGTTCAGGTGGCACAGGTGATTGACGACATTTACGGCAGATAAATTGGAAAAGGTAAAGTGCGGGGGTTGTCCCTAAAGACTGAGAGAATCCGCAATATTATTAAAAAAGTTAATACTGTATCGCCCGGGGAAAATCACAATAAGGTTAATTTTGAATGACCCCTGAGCCTGTCGAAGGGGACATTAAATGGACAGAACTTTGGCATAAAAAAATAAGGAGCAATCAAAATGGCTGGCGAATCCAGAATTACCACAGATCATGAAACCATTAAAAGATGGACGGAAGACCGCAACGGGAAACCCACTTCGGTGAAGGGAACGCCGCGGGGCGGCGAACATGCCGGTCTGCTGCGCATTGATTTTCCCGGCTACAGCGGTGAGGAAACACTGGAGGAAATCAGTTGGGATGAATTTTTCGACAAGTTCGAAGAATCCGGTCTGGCATTTTTGTACCAGGATAAACTGAAAAGCGGCGAAACCAGCCGGTTCTTCAAATTTATCGACCGCAACAGCCCGGAAGCGAAAGAAGCCTTATAATTCCTGAAACCGAACTCCTTTTAATTGCACGACACACTGATATTTTGCCATGAATAAAAAATCTGAAAAACCCATTCGCAAAATTTTACTGACCACCGACACCGTTGGCGGAGTGTGGACCTACGGCATCGAGCTGAGCCGCGCTCTGATCCCATACGGGATTGAAATATTTATGGCTTCCATGGGAAATCCCCTCAGCCAAAAGCAGAGACAGGCGGTCCGGCAGTGCGAAAACGTGCAGATTTTCGAAAGCCGCTTTAAACTGGAATGGATGAATGATCCCTGGAAAGATATCCGGGCCGCCGGCGAATGGCTGCTGGAGCTGGAAGATCTGATCGATCCGGATATCGTTCATTTAAACCAGATGGCATTCGGCAGGCTGCCCTGGCAGAACCCAGCGCTGGTGGTGGGGCATTCCTGCGTTTATTCCTGGTTCGAGGGCGTTGGAAAAACACCCGGCAGCGACTGGGAAAGATACCGCAGAGAAGTGGCCGCCGGGCTCCGCGCCGCGCCGGTGGTGGTGGCGCCCTCCCGCGCCATGCTGAAGAGCCTGAAGAAGTTTTACGGCCCTTTTCAACAGGAAAAGGTCATTTATAACGGGCGCTTTGCCGGTGATTTTTATCCGGCTGAAAAAGAGCCGCTCATCTTTGCAATGGGCCGGCTGTGGGATCAGGCAAAAAACATCGGCGTGCTGGAAAAAATTGCCGGTCAACTCCCCTGGCCGGTGCAGGTGGCCGGGGACAATGCACATCCCGAGGGCGGCAAAATTCAGTTTGACGGATTAAAGCTGCTCGGGAAGATAGACCAGAGAACGCTGGCGCAGCACCTTGCCCGCTCCGCCATATTCGCGCTGCCTGCCCATTATGAACCATTCGGTTTATCCGCGCTGGAAGCCGGTCTTTCCGGCTGCGCGCTGGTGCTGGGTGATATCCCATCACTGCGCGAAATCTGGCAGGATGCCGCCCTGTTTGCAGCGCCGGATGATCATCAGTCCCTGCAGCATAAAATAAATTTTTTAATTGAAAACCCCGGCCAGTTAAAACGGTACAGCGCCAGAGCACGGCGTCAGGCACTGCTCTATTCACGGCAGAAAATGGCCGGTAATTATCTTGATCTTTATCAGGCGCTTATGGCTGCACAGAAGTCCGGTACCGGTCGCAGAAAAAGCCGGACACCGGCAAAAAACAAAAAGAAAATTTTGGAAAAAAGAATTCCGGTTTAATGCAGATGATGTTTTCTAAACAAGTCTCTCAATTATTTTCTGAAAATAAAGAGGGTCTCCCGGGGAGATATCCATTATGAAAATTGTGATGTTCTACCACTCCCTGGTGTCGGACTGGAATCACGGCAATGCCCATTTTCTGCGGGGAATCGCGGCCGCTCTGCAGCGGCGCGGCCACACCGTAAAAATTTACGAACCGGAAAACGGCTGGAGTTACCGTAATATGCTTCAGGACGGCGGAACTGCCGCCGCGCAGGAATTCAGGCGACGCTTTCCCACCTTGCGCAGCGAATTTTACAATTCTCAAACATTAAATCTGGAGGCCGCGCTGGACGGGGCAAACCTGGTGCTGGTGCACGAATGGAATGAACCGGAGCTGATTGGCCGGATCGGGCAGCACCATAAACTGCAGGATGATTATATTCTGTTTTTTCACGATACCCACCACCGCGCGGCCAGCTCGCCGAAACAGATGGAGGATCTGGATCTCTCCGGGTATGACGGGGCGTTGGTTTTCGGCGAAGTTATAAAAAATACCTATGAACAAAAAGGTTGGGTTGAAAACGTATTTACCTGGCATGAAGCTGCAGATACCACCGTTTTCAAACCAAAGGAAAATGCTGAAAGATCGGGAGATCTTGTCTGGATCGGCAACTGGGGCGATGAGGAACGTAATGCGGAACTGCAGGAATTTTTATTTGAACCGGCCCTTTCTTTGCGCCTGAAAACCTGCATTCACGGGGTGCGCTATCCTGAAAAAGTGAAGGAAATGCTCGCCGGAAGCAAAATTGAGTACGGCGGCTGGCTGCCCAATTACCGTGTACCCGAACTGTTTTCCCGCTACCGCTTTACCGTACACGTTCCCCGCAGAATTTACCGCACTACTCTTCCGGGCGTTCCCACCATCCGGCCCTTCGAAGCCATGGCCTGCGGCATTCCGCTGATCAGCTCGCCCTGGCAGGACAGCGAAGGGTTGTTCACCCCGGGGAAGGATTATCTGACAGCGGCGGACGGTACAGAAATGAAAAAGCAGATGCGGATGCTGCTGAATGAACCCGATTTTGCCAGTGAACTTGCTGTTCACGCCAGAGAAACCATTCTTGCCCGGCATACCTGCGAACACCGGATTGCGGAGCTGTTTTCCATTTACCATTCTCTTAAAAATACACCGCCCGGGACTGAAACGGGAATTCTGACGGAAATGGAATCCGGTATGAAAACAGAAAAGGGAGATTGCTGATGACAACAAAGTTTGAAATTGCTTTTTTCGGATCAAGCCTGCTGTCCGCCTACTGGAACGGTGCGGCCACGTACTACCGGGGGATTATCCGGGCGCTGCACGAGCTGGGGCATCAAATCACCTTCTATGAACCGGACGCCTTTGAGCGACAGCAGCACCGCGACATCGAACATCCCGGTTATGCCCGCAGTGTGGTTTATTCCGCTGCCAGTGAACAGGATGTTCAAAAGACCCTGCAGAAAGCCCGCAATGCCGATCTGATAGTAAAGGCCAGCGGCGTGGGTGTTTTTGATGAATATCTGGAAAAGGCTGTGCTGGATTTTCAGCGGGACGGCTCGCTGGTTGCTTTCTGGGATGTGGATGCGCCGGCCACACTGTCCCGCGTGCAGGATAATCCCGATGATCCGTTTGCGGCGCTGATCCCGGAGTACAACATCGTTTTTA